>JAOAFW010000304.1 GCA_026416065.1 Fimbriimonadales bacterium | reverse complement strand
GTCCGGGGCTGGGCGCGCTCACACTGCTGATGGCGGAGCGTGTGCGCCAAGTAATTGCCGTCGAGGTGGATGCACGCCTGGTGGCGATCCTGCAAACCGTGATTGAAGAGCAAGGAATTTCCAACACTATCCTGATTCAAGCAAACGCGCTCAGCCAGCCTGTGCCCGAACTGCTACGCGGCGAGCCGCAGGCGAAAGTCGTGGCAAATATCCCCTACTCCATCACCTCACCGCTGCTGGAACATCTGTTGAAATACAAGGAGCATATTCCGCTGATTGTGCTGACAGTGCAGAAAGAGGTGGCAGAACGACTGGTAGCGAAGCCGGGCAGCACGGCGTATGGGGCGTTGAGCCTATTTGTGCAGTATCACACAGGCGCAGAATATCTGGGGCGCGTGCCGAACACCGCATTCTATCCGCAGCCGGAGGTGGACTCGGCAATCGTGCGTCTGACGCCTGTGCCTGACCGCCTGCCGCCGCGGGAGCAGAAGTGGTTTTTCAAACTCACGCGGGCTGGCTTTGGTAAACGCCGAAAAACTCTGCGCAACGCGCTTACCGCCCTCTTTGATGACGCCGACCGCGCCAGCGCGATTTTGCGTCGTGCAGGGATCCCCACATCCACCCGTGCTGAAGATCTGGGACTGGAACAGTGGCTGGCGCTCGCGCAAGAAACCGTGCGCACGCTGTATCCTGAGGTGGAGCGGTGAAACCAAGTCATCTTGATAAGGGTGTGTGGTACCACAAGGAACACGGACGCAGACGACCTCACTCACGACGCCGACTTGCCGGAAGCCGTGTTCCGGTTGTGTGGGGACAGCCAAGCGAAGGATGGGACATCGGGATACTTCGCGTGGTGGAGCGTGCGATCGCGGGGGGTTAAATTTGTCTGTCTCGCATCTCCAGCAGTTGTCAGCTCGTTACTGCGCTGCCGCCTTGACGATGGCGTCCATCTCTTCCAGGGCGCGCCCGGTGCCGATCGCCACGCAAGAGAGCGGATCTTCGGCGACATAGACGGGGATGCCCGTGGCGTGCTGCAGGAGTTTATCGAACCCACGGAGCAGTGCGCCGCCGCCTGTCAACACGATACCGCGCTCGATAATATCGGAGGCGAGTTCAGGGGGGGTCTCTTCCAAAACGGAGCGTACTTTCTCCACTATCTGGTTCACCGGCTCTGTCAGCGACTCACGAATCTCATCGGAATGGATGACAACCGTTCGGGGCAATCCTTCCACAAGATCGCGCCCACGCACTTCCATTGTCAACTCTTGCGGGAGCGGGTAGGCAGAGCCAATGCGAATCTTGATCTCTTCAGCAGTGCGCTCACCGATCATCAGGTTGTAGGCGTGGCGCACATGGCGCATGATCGCTTCGTCGAGTTTGTTGCCCGCGACACGAATGCTGCGGCTGATGACGATACCGCCCAGCGAGATGACGGCGATGTCGGTCGTACCGCCACCGATGTCCACTACCATGTTGCCGCCTGGCTGGCTGATGGGCAGTCCTGCGCCGATGGCGGCTGCCATCGGTTCTTCAATCAGGTGAACCTCGCCCGCGCCGGCTTCTTTGGCGGCTTGGATGACCGCGCGTCGCTCCACATCGGTCGCGCTGGAGGGCACGCACACCAGCATGCGCGGCGCGAACAACCGTCGCTTGCCGAGAATCTTATTAATCACATAGCGCAGCATCTCCAGCGTGATTGTGTAATCGGCGATTACGCCGTTCACAAGGGGCTTGACGGCGGTGATATTGCCCGGCGTGCGCCCGAGCATCAGGCGCGCCTCTTCGCCCACCGCCAGCACTTTGCCTGCAGGCTGCGAGATGGCGACGACCGACGGCTCACGCAACACGATTCCGCGCCCCCGCTGATACACCAGCAGATTCGCTGTGCCTAAGTCTACGCCCAGTTCCGTGTGGAGCCGAAACATACTCACGGGGTCTGTTGTACCTCCTCGGCAAAGGTTGCCGCAAGGGCATACGGCTGGACGCGCTCGATATGCGCACCCAGCGACTGGAGTTTCTGCCCGAGCCGCTCGTAACCACGATCGATATGAACGATTTCCTCTACGGTGGTTTCGCCCTGCGCGGCGAGGGCAGCCACCACGAGCGCCGCGCCCCCTCGAAGGTCAGTCGCACGCACCCGCGCGCCCTTGAGTTTCCCCACTCCGCGAATAAGGATAGTGCGTCCCTCCGCGACGATGTCCGCACCCATTTTTTGCAGTTCAGGCACATGTTGCGTGCGATTCTCGTAGATGGTCTCCAGCACTTTGGACGCCCCATCGGCAAGGGTCAAGAACGCGCACATCGGTTGCTGCAAATCGGTCGGGAAGCCCGGATAGGGCATCGTGCGGATGTCAAGGGGTTTGGGGCGTTCGGTTGCCCGCACCATGATACTGTCTTCAGTTTCCTGTACTTGCACGCCCGCCTCGCGCAGCTTGGCTAAAAGCGCGTGGAGATGTTCAGGCATTACTTTTTCGAGGGCGACCTCGCCGTGCGTAATCGCCGCTGCCAGTGCGAAAGTACCCGCTTCCAATCGGTCGGGAATCACAGAAAACTCGACCCGGCTGTGGAGTTTCGCTGGTCCCTGAATATAGACGGTGCTGGCGCCTGCGCCCTCTATCCGTGCGCCTGCGGCGTTGAGAAAGTTGGCGAGGTTCACCACCTCAGGTTCCATCGCAGCGTTCTCGATAATCGTCAGCCCACTGGCATACACAGCGGCGGTCATAATCTGTTGCGTTGCACCCGCGCTGGGGATATCGAGATAGATTCGCGCGCCTGTTAGCCCCAGCGTCTGCGCGGTGTACGTGTTGCTCCCGTTTTCGTGGATGGTCGCGCCCAGCGCGCGCAGCCCGTTGATGTGGAAGTTTACAGGGCGACTGCCAATCTGGCATCCGCCAGGGTGAGGCATCTTTGCGTAGCCCAGTCGTGCGAGCAACGGACCGAAAATGTAGAACGAGGCGCGCATACGATTGACCAGCTGCGGATTCGGCTCCGCGTGGCGCAGACAGCGTGTATCCAGGTAGAGTGTATTGCCCTGCCATGACGCTTGCACACCCAACCCCTCTAACAGGGCAACCATCGTGAACACATCCTCAATCTGAGGCGTGTTGTGCAGGATGACTTCCCCTTCTATTAAGAGCGCGCCTGCCATCAATGCCAACGCTGCGTTCTTGCTGCCGCTGATTGTCACTGTGCCTCTGAGAGGCGTTCCACCTGCGATTTTGTAGCTCTCCAAAAGCGTCTGTCCTCCTTGCCCGAAAAGTGCGTCCTGCGACCGTAAAAGATTATACCCGCTCGATACGTGGTCGAGCGGGTATGTTTAAAAGCTCAAGATTGAAGGGGGTCACCACTCGCGCGCCCAGTAGCGATTGTCTGTCGCTTCGCCGCGCCACGAACCGTCTGTAGAGGCGTAGTTGCGGTGGTACCACCGTGTGGTCGGTGTGGTCTTCACATGTCCGTCGGCATAGACAACATTCGTCAAACGCCCGGTAATCAGGGTTCGGATGAAGGGGTTCGTGGTCGCAGTAGTGTTCACATTGCCGTTGCCGCGCTGGTGGGACCCCCAAACACCCACAAAGTAGATGTCGCCGTTGAAGCCAATAGCGAACTGGGGTGGGCGACTTAACTGGGCACCATCCGAGAGCATGATTGTGTCGGCAGGATACTGAATGGATGCCACCGGTGCGGGGGTGTTATATGCGGAGCTGGCAAACTGCGCAAATGTATTTGGATCGCGCGTGCAGGCTGCTTGGTTCGGAAGGCACATACAAGTACTGTAGCCGCCAAATGTCCAAAAGTTATAAGCGTAGGTATTGCTTATTGCGCCAAGCCCTGCCTTCGCGGAAGGACACGCCCACACATCCTTGAGTTCGCCCGTTTGGACATTTGCCCCATTCTTGATATAGGGGTCTACCAAACCAGGGAACATGTAGCGAAGCGCCCAGCGCAAGTTTGCGTCAGGACACATGCCCGTCCAAGGAGCATAGGTTTCATCATAATCCTGTACATACATCATGAACGCGGTTCCAATCTGCTTTAGATTGCTCACACAAGTTGTCTGACGAGCTTTTTCACGCGCCTGAGCAAATACAGGGAACAAAATCGCTGCCAGAATCGCGATAATTGCGATTACCACCAGCAGCTCGATCAGGGTAAACCCTCTTCGCTGTCGCATCGGTCAAACCTCCAGGTGTATTATAGCACATAGGCGAGCGATTTTCACGGAATAGAGAGTACAGCGGAGACACAGACACTCCGGTCGAGCCTTAGCCTTGGAACCGCCTGATGTCTGTGTCCCCACTGACAGTGGCTGCATTAGAACTTATAGTTCAGGTTGGTCGCGAACACGCCCGCGCGGTTGCCCGCTGGGCTGGGACCACCGCTCAGCAGCACGACGCCTTTGCCATTCGTATTGATATACTGATACAGCAGGTTGAACTCGATGTTTTCACCGAGGTCGTAGGCAGCGCGCACAGTGAGGTAGTTCCATTCGGGCTTGCCACGCTGTCCATTCAGTGCAAAGCCGTTGATTTCCCAGCCCACATTCTCATAAACGATATCAAATCGCCAGCGTGGGCTGTAGCGGTAGTTGGCTTCAACCTGCAGACGGCGCAGGCGATCGCGACTCTGGTAGCCCTGATTGAACGGCAGTTTGGCTGTACCCGTGTAGAAGTCAGCTACGAGGCGTAGCCCCAGATTCTCGGTGACCTGATAGTTCGTGGTGAGGTAAGTGCCTTTCAGATCCGAGGGGTTGTAGAGGTAGCCGATGCGTCCCCAGTTGCCCGGCGTGACGAAGTAGGGCTCGATCTCCCGATAGCCCAGTAGCGCGTCCCAGCGCTCGTTGAAGCGGTAGCTTGCACTGATGTCGAACGCTTTGTTGCGGCTGCCGACCACGCGGTTCTCGTCGCGCATCAGGTTACTAAGCGCGTACTCAAACCGCACTTCGATATCGCTGAAGCGCGTGCCCAGATCGAACCCGAATACATCGACGCGGTTGATATTCGTGCGTACCGTGTTGTTGAGATGGTTGAAGTCGCGATTGCGTCCCACGCCTGCTGCGAAGTAGGTCGCGCCCAGCTTGATGGGGTACTCCGTGATATTGAACTGGTAGTCGAGGCGCAGTCCTGCCATCTGATCGGCAGGCGCGTTGACGGATGCGTTATGATTGGCGAAATAGATGGGGAAAAAGCGCGTGGTGTTGGAGCGGATGCCGTAGCCGCTCACGAGGAACAGCTGTGCGCTCAGATTGCCGAAGGCGGCGGTCAGCAGTGCGCCGTCCGCGCGGTGTGCCCGGTCGCGATACCGCTCGAAGTCCAGATAGTAGTCGGGCTCGATGCGCTGAAGTGTGTAGGGCGTGAGTTTCAAAGGGATGCGTCCCACCTGCGCCTGCAGGCGTGTTCCGAATAGCTCGAAGGGCGCGGTGATGTACGCTTCCCAGATGGCGACATCGGTCTGCCCGACGCTGAGGGCGGTTTTGTTGGCGCGAACCGAGTCGGCAAGGCGCGTCGCTTCGCGCGTGTAAGGGAGATAGTTGCCAACGATAAAGGTCGCCTTCGCGTCTACCTGTTGATTGATAGGCATGTCGACATGCAGTCCCAGTTCGTGGAGTACCCCCACACTCTGCAAGAACTTACCGGAGGGATTGATTTCCACCCCATTGAGGGTATACGCGCTGCGCTTGTCGTAGCTGTGCGTGCCGAACACGGCGAGGGTCATGTCGCCTGTGAGGCGGTTCTTGCGTCGCTCCTCGAGGCGGATCCGCTCTTCCAGGCTGGCGAGGTCGCGGCGCAAGTCGCGCACGCCCCCGTTCAATTGGCTTAGCTCGGTTTCGAACTCTTGGGCGAGTCGCTGCAGGTTTTCCACCGCGCTGCGGAGCTGCTGCAACTCGCGCACGGCTTGCTGCAGCTCGCGCACCTGCTGCTCCTGAGCCTGCGGCTGTTCCGTTTGCGGGGCGGGCGGTTGGAGCCGGTTCAGCCGATTTTCCACCTCGCGCATACGCTCTTCTACCACGCGATAGGCGCGGGCTATCGCCTGTGCAAACTCAGCGCGCGTAATCTGACGGTTCGGTTTGAACTCGCCGTCGGGGAAACCTTCCAGAATGCGCAGGCGCACTAACTCACGAATCGCCTGATATGCCCAGTGCCCAGGCGGTACATCGCGCATTTGGGTCCATGCACACGCCGTCAATAATCCTGCCGTAATGAGAACTATGCCTGTCCGCATTGTCTCCTCCTTGAGTGAGTAGCGTTTATGATACCCGCTCCTGCGAGGTATACTGGAGCAGGTCTGCATTTAGGGCACGATGGTGGCTCGGTGTACGAATCGTGCATAGAAAGATGAGGATTCTGATTGCGGGTGGTACGGGTTTTATTGGCAAGGCGATGTTGCGCGAGTGGGCGTCGCAGCATACTGTGGAAGTGCTAACGCGCGACCCCGGCAAGGCACAGCTTCCCCCGAATGCACGCGCTGTCGGCTGGGACGGCGCAACACTGGGCAACTGGACACAATCGCTGGAAGGCGCGGATGTGCTGATTAACCTCGTGGGCGAGACGATAGCTCAGCGTTGGACGCCCGAGGTCAAGCGGCGCTTGTGGGACAGCCGCGTAAAAACCACTGAGTTGCTTACCGAGGCGGTTCGGCAGGCGCAGACACCCCCGCGTGTGATGTTGCAGGCGTCGGCGATTGGGATTTATGACCAGAGTCCCGAAGCGACAGTGGATGAAGAGAGTCCCCCTGCATCCGGCTTTCTGGCGGATTTGGGCAAAGCGTGGGAGGGGGCGGCTGCCCCAGTGCAGGAGCGTGGCGTGCGCCTGTGCTATATGCGGATTGGGGTCGTGCTGGGCGAAGGCGGCGGTGCGCTGGAGCGGATGCTTACCCCCTTCAAACTGGGCGTAGGGGGCCCGCTTGGTTCTGGCAGGCAGTGGCTTTCGTGGATTCACTTAGACGATGTGGTGGGCGCGGCGGCGTTTTTGATGGCGCGAGAGGACCTATCGGGTGCGTTCAACTTCACCGCGCCGAACCCCGCCACGATGACCGAGTTTGCGAAAACGCTGGGCAGGGTACTGCTGCGCCCAGCGATTTTTCGCGCCCCGGCGTTCGCGCTGCGCTTGATGCTGGGCGAAATGGCAAACTTCGTGCTGGAAGGCTCGCGCGTGCTGCCCAAGCGTTTACTGGAGGCGGGCTACGCTTTTCGGTATCCGAATCTGGAGCCTGCCCTGCGGAACCTGTTAGAGAAATGATGCGGTCGCGCACCGACTGTCGACGGCGTTTTGCGCGGCGTCGCGTCGCTACCTGCTCCTACCGGGATCCTTACGGCACACGGGGAAACGACTTACCGTTGCTTCCTTCCGGACCTGGCGGGGTTCACCATCCCTCCGTTGCGTAAGTCCCGGTGATCAACACAGGCGCGTGCGCGCGGTTCGCGTAAACTGTCCCACCTCGAGCCGGAGTTCAGCCCTGCTATGGCGGATTGCAGGTACAGGGAACCGCCAGCTCCCCGCTTAGCGCGACCGCACGGTAGAGTGTACCCTATTCCCGCAGCTGCGCGATAGGCATCGGCACACCACCTTGCCGCGCCGACTCCCACGCCGCTTCCGTGAACGCCGTGATACGCAGCGCGTTCTCCGGCTTGGACTGTACCTCTTCGCGCCCTAAAATCGCGTTCACGAAGTTGATTACGGGCTGGGAACCCTGCGGTAGGTGTTCTTGCTTGTAGCGGTTGCCGTGCGCGTCGCAAATCTCTAGCTGGTCGTGGCGTATCAGGTAGCTCGCCTCGCTGCCCACCACCGTAATCTCCTCGTGCCAGCCGACCGTCGTGCTGCCAATAATCGACAGGTTGCCGATGGTGCCGTTCGCGTACTCGAACGCCAGCGCGGAGTTGATGTCCACCTTGCGGTCAAAATACTGCATATACGCGCTGACTTTGATGGCGGGCGCGTCGATAATCCACATCAGGAAGTCCACCAGGTGTGACCCCGTGTCGTTAATCTGCCCGCCGCCGGAGAGCGAGGGGTCCTGACGCCAGGTATTCGCCGTGCCGCGCATCCAGTTCTGCAGGTTAATCGCTTGCACGAAGTGGGGTTCGCCAATCTCGCCGCGTCGGATGCCCTCGTACACATAGCGGTACACGGGAATATAGTGCCGCTGGTAGGCAATCAGCCCCACTTTGCCCGTCTCGCGAATGCGCTTCACCAGCATCCGGGCATGCTCGACGGTGCAGACCATCGGCTTTTCGATCATCACATGCAGTCCCTTGTCC
>JAOAFW010000295.1 GCA_026416065.1 Fimbriimonadales bacterium | reverse complement strand
CGCGCTCCAGTGCAACGGATGCCCCTTGATGAACCCAATCGCGCGGTGCCCCTGCTGGATGACCCATTCGGTGAGGCTTGCCATCGCCGCGTCGTTATCGATATCGACCTGCGAAAGGAGGTACTCTTCGGGCAGCGTGCTACCAACGGCGACCACAGGCAGCGTGGAGTAGTGTTGCCATTCCAGCAGGGGCGACCCCATCACGGGCGCAATCAGAATCGCACCGTCGATGGAACCGTTGTCGATGCGTCGCCACACCGCCGCCGGGTCGTTCGTGCGCGGGGTAATCAGGCGGATGTCGTAGTCGCGTGGCTCCAGAAACGCTAGAATGCCGTCCAGCACATCGTGGGCGTATACATTATGGGTAATACGGGCGTGCTGAGGATCCAGCACCACGCCAATCGTCGCGGTGCGCCGTCGAGCTAAACTGCGCGCCACTGAGTTCGGGCGATACCCCAGCTCATGCGCCGCGCTTAGCACGCGCTGCACCATGTCTTCCTTGTATAGATGGCTGCGCCCTTGCAGAATGTTCGAGGTGGTAGTGATCGAGCATCCTGCGCGTTCTGCCACATCGCGGAGCGTCGGTTTGCCTCGCATCGTTCCAGACTCCGTCGGCTGCTATAGAAACGCTTCTAAAAAACATCCGTGTTTCGTGCTTGGAGTTGCCCTCTTTGGCATGAAAGCGTTTCCAAGCGACTCTATTATAGCACAGATTTTGTCTATTTGTCAAGGGGCGCGGCGCGAATCGGGGGTATAATGGCGTGGATGGTAGGAACGGCGCGTTTGCGTTTCACGCCTGAGCAGTTTCATCAACTGGGCGCGATGGGGCTGCTCGACCCCGAGCGGCGCTACGAACTGATTGAAGGAGACATCTACGAGATGACGCCTGTCGGTCCCGAACACGGCTACACGGTCGATATCGCCACGCAGACGCTCGCGCCGCGCTCGAAGCCCGGCGAATACTATGTGCGAATCCAGAACCCGCTGCGTCTGGGCGAGAGTGAGCCTGTACCCGACATCTCCGTCGTTCCGGGCAAGCCAGAGGACTATGCCCACGCGCTGCCCACAACAGCTCTGCTAATCATCGAGATTGCAGACACTTCGCTGGAGCGCGACCGCACCACGAAACTCGCGCTATACGCCCGCTGCCAGATCCCTGAGTACTGGATTGTGAACCTGAGCGAGCGCGTGGTGGAGGTATACCGCGAGCCTCAGGGCGAGGAGTACCGCTCCCTGCGCCGCTACACGCTGGAGGAGACGATTACGCCGTTGTTCGACCCCGAGTGGCGGGTGCAGGCGGGTAGTTTGTTCCCTCAAACGCCATAATCGAGACCTATGCAAGCACTGAAAGACTGGGCGCTCGGCGTGATTAATCAATACGGCTTGACGGGGCTGTTCGGCGTCGCGTTTATCGAGTCGTCGTTTTTCCCTGTGCCGCCCGATGTGCTGGTGATTGCGCTGTTGCTTGCGCCCGACGCGCCTTCGCCGTTCTGGGTCGCGACAATCTGCACAATTGGCAGTGTGTTGGGCGCGGGGTTCGGGTGGATTGTGGGAGCATACGGGGGCTATCCCCTGCTCCACAAAATGTTCAAAGAGGAAAAAGTGCAGGCGGTGGAGCGTCTGTATAATCGCTACGGCGTCTACACGATTTTCATCGCCGCGTTCACGCCGATTCCGTACAAGGTGTTCACGATTGCGAGCGGGGTGTTCCGCTACAACATCTGGACGATGATGGGGGTGAGCGTTGTGGGGCGTGGGGCGCGCTTTTTCGCCGTCGCTTATCTGGTTCACTGGTTCGGCGACACGGTGATTAAGCAGTTTGACCGCGCCTTGCTGGTGGGCACGGCGTTGTTTGTGGCGGGCGCGGCGGGCTATATCTACTATCGCACGCGCTACAGCAAGGTGAAGCGAGTTGCCCGGATGCCGGTTCAGAACGAATCGACGGGCGAGTAGCAGGCGGGGCGCAGCGGGTAGCGTTCGCGCAGGTCGGGGGGTATCTGTACGCCGTCGGGCGCGGGCAAGCCGAACAGCAACGCCAGCGCGCCTGCCTGTCCCAGTTTCGCCAGGTTCTCAGGCGCAGGCGCGTTCAGGGTCTCCAGCGCGTCGTAAATCGCTTCCCAGCAGCATATTCGCACCATCGCGCCGCCGTTCCCCACCCAGCGCACATCGGGCAAGAGCGGGCGCACGAGGCGATCGATATCAGCTTCGGGCAGAAACCTTTCTAAGCCCGCGCCTGCCATCTGCGCCGTCTGGCTCGCGAAACCGAGCAGCATGCGCGCCGCTTCCGTATCTTCGGGGTCGCAGCCCAGCTCCGCCACGCCAATCCCACTCACGAAGCGGTTTCCGTTCTCGTCCCGCTCATGATAGGTCTCAAGCGCGATGTAGCCGCGCGCTGTGCCTCCCGCGTCTTCCGCGATGTAGAACTTGCTGCGCCACTGGGGGTCGTCCCAGCGCGTCCAGATGCGCCAGTAGGGGTCATCGCGTTGTACGCTGAGCGGATAGTTGGCGTAGCGGGCGGCGTACCAGCACTGGATGCGGGGCAGGTCGTCGGGTTCGGCAACGCGAAACCGCCAGCCTGAAATATCGATAGGCGTAGGCGTCGCCTGATAGAGAGGCAACGGCAGTCGTTCCCAGCCGAGCTTCCCGTAGAACTCGTGAATACCGGTGAAGAGCAGCCCGAAGGCGAAGTCCTCGCTGTCCATCACGGCATGCAGGTCTTGGAGCAGTTGTGAGGCGTAGCCCCGCCCGCGATATTCCGGTAGCGTGGCCACATTCGCGATACCCGCCATCCACACCGTGCGCCCGTTCCCGACGCGCACAGGGCGTCTGACCAGCTGCATCGCCGCAACAAGCCTGCTGTCTACCTCACAGACGCGCGTGTAGCGTGGCTGCCACAGCGGGTCGTGGAAGTACCGCTCGAAATAGTCGTGGCTGGGGGCAAACACCTGCGCCCAGAGGTCTAAGCACTCGGCTTGCTCCTCCGGGCGCAAATCGCGAAAGACGAAGCTCATTCTTCCTCAGGCTCTTCGTCGAGGTCTACATCGAACAGGTCGTCGCCCTCGCCAACAAGTCGCTTGCGATCGCGCTTCTCCAGCTCCTCAATACTGACCTCGCCCTCCACAAAAGCCGCGTCCTCGTCCCGCGCCAGGATTTTCTCTTCCTCGTCCTCTTCCAGCGAAGAGGGCAGCCAGTGCTGTGGGTTCACCTTACGACAATCGTCGCATACAAAGCGGATGTTCACCATGCTGTACCATCCGGGCACTTTGTCCAGCGGTTTCTCGCACTCGGCGCACTTAATCATCGGGTCGTCGCCTCCTGTCGGCTGGCTTGAGCAGTTTGTTTTGCCTTCTGCTCTTCTAAATCGCGCAGATGCTGCCGGTGCGACAAAATGCCGTTAATCAGCATAATCACCGCGGCGACAAGATAAAGCCACGCGAGGCGCGGGTCCACATCCTGTCCGGGATCCGCAATCGCCGCGTTGCCGCGCGCGAAACCAATCATGCTGATGATAAACAGAATCAGCGCGATCCAGAAGTCGGTCTTCTTCCACCAGCCCATGCGGGGGGTATTATACCATGCGGGGGTATACTGAGAGCATGGCTCAGGTGGAGTCGTTGCGGATGGTGCTACGCACGCGAGTCGGCGA
>JAOAFW010000290.1 GCA_026416065.1 Fimbriimonadales bacterium | reverse complement strand
AGATGTGTATAAGAGACAGGTGGTGCGACATCGCACAGGCGTATCGGGCGGCGTGGCAGGCGCGTCAGGGCGACCATGAGGGCGCGCGCAAGACGCTGGCGCAGCTGCCCCACGACTTCGTCCAGAGCTTTCATTTCCATAGAAAGCGCGCCGTCGCCGAGCTGGCGCAGTCGGGCATGCTGGACGAAGCGGCGCAGCTGGTTACCCAGGCGTTGCTTCCCGTAGGGGAAGACCCCGAAGTGGTGCAGAGCATCCTGAACGCCTACAAGCAGGCGGGGCGCTGGGACGACGCGTTTGTGTGGGCACGGCGACTGCCGTCGGAATGGCGCGAGTACGCGCTCGGCGAGTGGGCGGCGCATGCTCTGCAACAGGGCGACCCTGACCCGACGCGCCGCCTGAATCCCTCGGAGCGCACGCCCGCTGTGCTGATGCGCCTCGCACGCGCCGCGCAGACGCTCAACCGACCGCAACAGGCGCGTTCATGGCGCGAGGACACGCTCCGACAGCTAAAGCGCTTTCCTGAGCCGTGGCGCGAGTTTCAGCATATGCTGGTCGCTATCGAGCTGGCACAAGTGGGCGATTTCGAGCAAGCAGAGACGGTCATCCGCCAGATGAAGCGCGGTCAGCCCCCGTGCTTCTGGGCAGCGCGCCAGGCGGCGAACAGCGCGCTGGAACAGGGCGACCTGAACTACGCCCAGCGTTTTGCCGCGCTCATCGGGGCGCAGAACCTGCGCGTTCGCGCCTATGCCGCCATCGCCGCGCGCCTGTATCAAAGGGGGCAACAGCAGCAGGCGCAGGCGATTATCGAGCGATTGAAACGGGAGCTGCAACCCCTCAAGCGTCTCGCTCCTGACGCCTCTGCGGATTTGGCTGATGGAGTTTGCTTACCCATCATAGAGGCGGGCAGCTATGAACTCGCTCAGCCCCTGCTGCGCGAGCTGGAAGCTGAGATGCAGCAGATACCTTTCAATTCGAATAGGGCGCTCCTGATGTATTGTATCGTGAAATGTTATGTGAGGGCGGGCAGGCTGGAGAACGCTTTCCGCATCGCCGCTGAAGCGGACACGCCCGAAGAGCAAACACGCGCCCTGCTGGCGATTCTGCACGCGCAGATTTGGGGCTACCAGAACTAACGCCACCTGTAGTTTTCTGCCCGTGAAACCCATAATTCCTCGAGGAACCATGCTCACCCATATCGAGGATCAAGCCAGCGGTTTACGCACGCGCCTGACCGCGCAGCGTTTGGTTATGGTACCTCCGGTACCCGTTGTCTACGCCGATTTGCTCCTGTTTCCCGGCGTGCGGGTGGAGTTGCCGCCGGGGGTGTTGGTGTGGCACTGGCGTCCGCGCGTGGCGTCGGCGACGGGCTGGGATTTGCAGTCGCGTCTGCATGTGGTCGGCGCGCCTCCACGATTTACTCCCGACGACTATCAGCGCTGGCGCGTGCTGTTCCCCCAGTGGCATTTCGTGGGCAGGCGTCTGGAACTACTCCAGATTGCGGATGTCGCTTGCCTGTGGCTCAGAACAGGCGCGGAATTGATGCCCCGACTACGAATTCTGCTAAGATGGCTCTGCAGAAACCGAATCGATATGCCAATAATTTTGGCAGGTATCGGGAGCAGCGCCGCTTCCCGTATCCAGAACTGGATACAACACAGGTATCCTCTACGGTGCCTGACCCCCATGCAGGCGCTGAGTCGGGACGCCGTGCCTCGCCGCGGTTTCTATCACTTGATGCGCTGGGCGTCGGAACTGGAGGCAGCGTCTGCGCATTTCGGGTCTTAAGGAGGCGTGTATGCAACAGAACTCATATCGTGTGTTGATGATTTCAGCGGAGGTTGCGCCGTTAGCGAAGGTTGGTGGATTAGCGGATGTGGCAGGCGCGCTGCCCAAAGCCCTGAACGCGCTCGGACACGAGGTGCGTATCTTCATGCCAGCGTACCCGATGATAGAAACGGACGCACGATGGCAGATCGAACCCCTGACTCAGTTCACGCTCTCCATCCATCCCGGCTGGACGGAGCGCGTTACTGTTAAGCAGTTGCAGCTGCCGTCGGGCGTGCGCGTCTATCTGCTTCAGGTCGGTGACTGGTTCACTAACGCGACGGAGTCGGCGAAGGTCTATGCAGTGGATCCCCGTGCATATGTCGCCTTCTGCCGCGCGGCGGTGGAATGGCTCGCCCGTGCCGACTGGACGCCCCAGATCCTCCACTGCAACGACTGGCACACCGCGCTTATCCCCGTCTATCTGCGCGCCTATCGCACAGAACCCACAGACTCCATCGCGACGGTATTTACGATCCACAATCTGGCGTTTCAAGGGGTGTTCGAAAAGGAGTTTTTCGCCCATCTGGGACTGCCAGACTACTGGTTCGACGTTGAGGGGCTGGAGTTTTACGGTAAGGTGAACCTGATGAAGGGCGCGTTGCTCTACAGCGACCGTATCAACACCGTCAGCCCCACCTACGCCCGCGAGACGCGCACGCCAGAGCTGGGCTATGGACTGGCGCCGTTTCTCAAC
>JAOAFW010000248.1 GCA_026416065.1 Fimbriimonadales bacterium | reverse complement strand
GAGATTTTCGACAATCCCGACATCAACGCAGTCCTGATAGCCACGCGCCACGACACCCACGCGCCCTATGCCATCCGCGCGATGCAGTTAGGCAAGCCCGCCTTTCTGGAGAAGCCGCTTGCAATCACCTTTGAGCAGCTTGCAGAGGTGGAGCGCGTCTATCAGGAAACAGGCGGGCGCGTGCTGGTGGGCTACAATCGTCGCTTCGCGCCCTTCGTGCGCCAGATTGCCGAGCATTTCAAGAACCGTACTGAGCCGTTGAGCATGCTCTATCGCGTGAACGCCGGTCCGCTGGAGCAGGGGCACTGGATGCGGGGCACCCCCGAAGGCGGTTCGCGCGTGGTCAGCGAAGGTTGCCACTTTATCGATGTGATGATGTTCCTTGCGAATGCTTTACCCAAGCGTGTGTGCGCCGCCCACTTGCGTAGCTACGAACCCGATACGGCGCAACTGGTGATCGAGTTCGAAGATGGCTCCATCGGCGTCCTGTATTACCTCACTACAGGCGACCCCAGCGTGCCCAAAGAGTATCTGGAAGTGCATGGCGCGGGACGCAGCGCGATTTTGCGCGACTTTCGCGAGTTGGAACTCGTCGCAGGGGGCAAGAAGAGCGTTCACAAAGCCGTTGGACAAGACAAGGGACACAAAAACGAGCTGCAGGCGTTCATAGAAGCCGTAAAATCAGGAGGCGAAATGCCCATCCCGATGGAGTGGGCGATTGCGAATACTCGGATTACGCTGGAGGCGGTTGGGGGCGATGAGCGCGTGGACAAAACAGCTCGGTGAATATCTCAAGGGGCTGGAGTTCGGCGAGCGGTTCGTGCGACGCAACCCGCTGCACTATCCTCGAGCTGTGCGCACCTTCCTCTGGCTCCAAGAAGCCCCGCTGGAAGAGCGCAAGGCGTTTGCCCAGCAGCGACTGGAAGTTGTGCTACGCGCTGCTGAGAAGACCGCCTACGGACGCGCCTTCAAAGGCAAGCCGTTTGACGAATGGACGCTGCTACCCAAAGAGCGCGTGCGCGGGCGCGAAGAGGAGTTCCTCACCCGTCCCAAGTGGCTCGCCTCGCATGGCAGTACAGGCGGCACCACAGGCGTCCCGCTGCACCTGTACCGTTCGCTGCAAAGTGTGTGCTACGAGCAGGCAACCTACGATTATCCCCTGCTCAAGCGCGGCGTTAATCCGATGAAGGCTCGCGTGGCTCTCCTGCGCGTTTACGACTTCAAAGACCCTTCCGATCTGGAGCCGCCCTTCTGGAAGTTCGCTGCCAACGGCAGAAAGATATTGCTCTCCGCCAATCATCTATGCTCCAAGACGGTAAAACACTATGTGCGCGCCCTGCGCGAGTTCGCGCCCGATGTACTGAGCAGCTATCCCGTGACGCTGGAGCAACTCAGCCTACTGATGCAGCAGTATGATTTGCGATTGCGCATTCCGCTGGTGATTGCAACTTCAGAAGCGATGAGCGGCGAGGCGCGTCGGCTGACTGCGAACGCCCTCAACGCTGAGGTGTTGCAGTCGTATGGCGCAGCGGAGCGCGTGGCGTTTGCGTGGAGCGAACGCCCCGACGAATACTGGATGTTTCAGGGCTATGGCTGGGTGGAGCTGGTTCCTGTAGAGCAAGACGCCCAAACGATTACCTACGAAATCGTGGGCACGGGGTTTTGGAACTTGGCGATGCCTCTCGTGCGCTATCGGATGGGCGATTTGGTGGTGCTGCCGCGGGGTGAGCCAGTGGAGCCTATTCTTTGGGGCGAGCGCCCGTTTCGCGGCGTGGTGGGACGCCAGTCCGATTACCTCGTCTCGCCTGAAGGGACGCACATCGTCGGGATTGAACAGATTGGGGAAGGTGTGAGTAGTGTGGTGCGCCTGCAAGTGATACAGCCTGCGCCTGACTTCGTGCGCATATTAGTCATCCCTGCCAAAGGGTTTAGCGAAGCAAACATCGCCCAGATTATGCAGAATGTGCAGCGCAAACTGCCCCAAAGCATGCGCGTGCAGATAGAGGTAGTGGACGAGCTGGTGCGCACTCCGACGGGCAAGACGCCGTATGTGATTCGGGAGTTCGAGCGTTAGCGTCGCGCAAAGTTCTGGGCTACGCGCACAGCTTCCACGAACGCTTGGGCATACTGCGCTAAACTACGCCGCTGCAGGATTTCCTCGCGCGCGTTTTGAATAACAGCGGCACGGGTTGGGCTGTGCAGAGCCTT
>JAOAFW010000173.1 GCA_026416065.1 Fimbriimonadales bacterium | reverse complement strand
GCAGGGAGTACGACTCGCATTTCCTCAACGACCTGCCCGACGGGACAGACCCCTGTGGGGAGAACGGCGAGTTCCATACCTTTGTCTATGATGGTCCCATCTTCCAAAAGCCTATCGCCCACCGTGTCGGGGAGCAGGTGGTAAGAGACGACCGCTTCCGTTTTGTGGATCTCTTGCCTTCGGGTTGAGTGGGATTGGCTGCATGTAAAGCACTTGCAGAAGGAGTTTGCATGGTCGTTTAGTATCTCCTGTGCACCAGAGACGCTGCGATGCGTACTGGAAGCGAGCTACTGCAAGCGCGGCTTTTGGATTATGATACCGATTGGGTTTTCAAATGCTGTTGTGCCCTCACTCCCAGCCCCTCTCCCGCGTCGCAGGCGAGGGGAAACAGCTGGGCGTAGGGGCGAGGTGACCTCGCCCCTACGCTTTCCTCCTCTCCCACGGCGTGGGAGAGGGGAACGAGGGGGTGAGGGCATAACGACGCTTGAAACCCCGATTGGTATGAGATTGCTTGCCTGCGGCTCAGAATGACAAGTGATGTCATTCCGAGCGGAGCGAGGAATCTCTTTCGGTATCATTTCCTTGTGGGAAAATTTGCGGAATAGGAGCATGCTGAGATGCGTCCACGAAAGCACTTGTGGGTGCTGGTTGGATTCATGCAAATCGCCGTCGGGGGCTTGTGCCCGTTGGAGGCGCAGACGAGTACCCCGTTGCAGTTCCGTTCGTATGCGCTTACACTTGTGAGCCAAATCGAGCAACTCAACCCAAACATCACCAACGACGCTTACAAAATCTTCCTGATTTTGCGCAGCCCCGATGTCCCAGCGCAGCAACGCAAGTCGTTGGCAATTCGAATCTTGACTGGGGCGTATCCCAGTAAACCTGATTTCCGTTGGGAGGCAATTGGTAGCTTCAGCCGTGGTCAAGGGATGTTCGTGGCAGCGCTGGTCGCGCTTTCGCACATGCATGTCGATGATGCCTCGCTTCTGCCGTTTTTGGAAGAGTTCCTGCCGAAGTGGGAACGCGCGGCAAGCGCTTCACCCGAGGAAAAACTTCCCGCGGATCTACAGCGCTTGAGAGACCGAGTAAGCCCTGACCTGGCGTTGGTGCGCGCGGTGATTGCTCGATTGAAGGGCGTACAAGCAGTCCCCGAAGTCAAGACGCCTGCCGACCTGAAGCGTCGCGTGGATGCCAGTTTGAAAGCGGCGGGGCTGACCCGCGAAACACTCAACAGCCAGTATGAGGCGTTCATGCAGGCGGTCAGAGAGACGCGCGAAGCCGCGTTCGCTCAGCATTCCCCCTTCGCGATGCATCTGGTAAACGAAATCGGCAGAACCTTTTTCCACTACGCAAAGCGCGGGATGGATGTGAGCGAACTTACGCAAGGTGAGGATCGTGTGGCGCACGCGCTGCGCACCTACGCCTCAGCCGGCGTTGCGGCGCGCACCCCGCAGCAGCTGATTGACCAGCTGGTTGCATCGCGTGGACAGGACACTGCTACCGCTCAGCTGATTGCTGACGCTGGCGTGAGCATAGTGCCGCTCATCGTCCAGAAGCTTGAGGCGGTTAGAAACGAGCATAGTGCTGCCTCGAATGTAGGCGCTGGGCTGGGGACTCTGCTTGAAGTGCTGGGAATGCTGATTGGCAAAGAGGCGTTGCCCTACATACAGCCGTTCACGCAAGACAATCGGGAGTGGCTGCGCCAACGCGCTCGCCAAGTGAAGGAGGCGATCGAGCAAGGGCGCGTCTTCGGCTTCTATCCCGACTGGTGAGAGTAGTCACGCTTGCCTAAACTGTCCGATGGAGAAGCCAGCACTCAGCACGATGGACAAGAGCTGGCTTCTCGTTCCCTTCCAGAGCAGGCTTCAGGTATCCTTCTCCTCGTGCATACTCACGCCATCACGCGCTACCTAAACGAGGTAGAACAGCTCAGCACCGAATCGGCGCGGTCGCATCGGTTCGCCCAACTGCTCCAAGAGCTGTTCGGCACAGAACCCGGCTTTATCGAGCAGTACGCGCAGGGGATTGAGCAGCTCGTGCACACGCGCCAAAAAGACCGCCTGCTGCGCGGACAAGTGGACAACCTGTTCGGCAACCTGATTATTGAGTTCGAAGCCGACTTCGAGCGCAAACGCGCCGAAGCCGAGGCGCAGCTTGCCAAGTATGTGCAAATCCTGTGGGCGCAGGAGCCAGAGGAGCGCAGAACGCCGTACTTGTGTTTGGCGACGGATGGGGTGCGGTTTGCGATTTACACTCCCGTAATGCCTAATCCATCGCCCGTAGGGGCAGACCCCCGTGTCTGCCCTCCGGACCGCGTCCACCCCGAACCGACAGGGCGCGCACAGGGGCGCGCCCCTACAGCACAGGATTTGCAGGGCACGCACGGGGGCGTGTCCCAACATCGTCGGGGGCAGGATGGGCAGGGCACGCACGGGGGCGCGCCCCTACAGCAACCGCCCGTAGGGGCAGACCCCCGTGTCTGCCCTCCGGACCGCGTCCACCCCGAAATAGCAGGGCGCGCACAAGGGCGCGCCCCTACAGAAAATCTCGCAATCGAGCTCATCCGCCTTGAAACCCTCGACTGGCGCACGCTGGAACCCGACGCCATTTATCTGTGGCTTGACCGCATCCTGCTGCGCCGCGAACGGCTCAAACCCACCAGCGAACTCATCGTGCGCGAGTTTGGACTCAACAGCCACGCCTACCGCACCCTCAGCCAACGCATGCTCGCCTTCTGGCAACGCCACTGCCACCTGCCCCACTACGCCGTTCTGTATAGCGGCTGGGCAAAGTATCTCAGCATCGTGTACGGCGCGCCGCCCAACGCCCCCGAACTGTTCATCCGCCACACCTACCTTGCCACGCTCGCCAAGCTGATGGCGTGGCAACGGCTCAGCCCGCACACCACGCTCCAACCCCACGACCTGCCCCGCCTGCTCAACGGTAAACTGTTCCACGAGCAGGGCATCCACGGCTACATCGAGGACGACTTTTTCGCGTGGCTTGCCCGCCCCGACGCCCAATCGCTGGGCGTTGAAGTCGCCACGCGCCTAAGCCACCTGCTGCACGCTTATGATCTTAGCCTGCTCAACGAGGATGTGCTCAAATCGCTCTACCAAGAACTCGTTGACCCCGAAACGCGCCACGACCTCGGCGAATACTACACCCCCGACTGGCTGGCGCACCGCATCGTGCAAACGCTGCTGGAACACGACCCGCGTCGCACGCTGCTTGACCCCGCCTGCGGTTCGGGCACCTTCTTGTACTTCGCCATCCTTGAAAAGCGCGCACGGCTGGGCGATAGCCCCGACACGCTGCGCCACCTCCTCAACGCCGTATGTGGCGCCGACATCCACCCCCTTGCCGTGCTGATTGCCCGCACCAACTATCTGCTGGCGTTGGGCGAGCTGCTGCGCCATCGCACCGACGCGCTCCATCTGCCCGTGTACCTTGCCGACACGCTGCGCCTGCCCGAATACGAGCAACTGCCCATCGCGGGGCAGCCCACGCTGCGCTATCGGCTGGAGCTGGACGGCGCGGAGGTGTTCCTGCCCGAAGCCATGCTAAGCGACCCTGCGCAGTACGACCGCCTGATTGAACTCGCCCGCGAGGTTGCCGAAACCTACGCCCGTCGCGACCTGCCCAACGAAACCCTGCGCCACTTCCTGCGTGCGCGCGGACTATCGTGGCAGCCCCTCTCGGAGGAGTTTGAGGCGTTCCGCGCCCTCGCCCGCACCCTCAAAGACTTCATCGAAGCCGACCGCGACACCATCTGGGCGTTCATCCTGAAGAACCTCTATCGCCCGCTGTTTTTGCGCGAGCGGTTCGATGCCCTGATGGGCACCCCGCCGTGGATTGCGTTTCGGTATCTGGAGGCGCCCTACCAAGCGTTCCTGCGACGGCTGATTGTGGAGGGCTATGGGCTGCTGAGCGGGCGGGGCGAGCTGATTACCCATCTGGAGATTGCCACGCTGTTTTTGCTGCGGGCGGCGGATTTGTACCTAAAGGTGGGCGGGCAGGTGGGCTTTGTGATGCCGCGCAGCCTGTTCCACGCCGACCAGCACGACGCGCTGCGCCGTGGGCAGTATCGGCTGATGGAGCGCCCCGAGACTCGCCTTCGCATCGTCGCCGTGTGGGATTGCGAGCGCGTGGAGCCGCTGTTCAGCGTGCCGTGCTGCGTGGTGTGGGCCCATCTCTCCCACGCCGAGGAATCGCGATTCCACGCGAGCGAATTGCCATCCCATGCGATGGAGTGGCAATTCCATCGCATGGAATTGCCATCCGATGCGATGGAATCGCAATCCCACGCCGAGGAATCGCGATTCTACGCGATGGAGTCGCAAATCCTTGAGGGCAGGTTGCCGCGCAAGAATGCTTCGTGGCAGGAGGTGCAGGTGGTTTTGCAGGTGCAGCCGACGCGGTTTTACCTGCACACGCGGGGTAAGCGGTCGTATTGGAGCGTGGAGCCGCCCACGCACGGCGAGGCAAGCGCCAACCCCTATCGCGAGCGGTTCCGACAGGGGGCGACGCTTGTGCCGCGCACCTTCTGGTTTGTGCAGCTGCAGCCCACGCCGTTGGGCTTCAATCCACAACTACCGCCTATGCAGACCTACGCGCCCAGCAAGGCAGGTCCTGAAAAGCGCTACAGGAGCCTCAGCTACAAGGGCACAGTAGAGGCACAGTTCCTGTATGCGACGCTGTTGGGCGACGATGTATTGCCGTTCGGCTATCGGCAGGTGCGTTTGGTGCTGCTGCCGATTGTGCCCACTGCTAACGGCTACGAGTTGCTGAATGCCGAAACTGCACGCGCACAGGGCTACACGCGGTTAGCAGAGTGGCTGGAGCGCGCCGAGAGTGAATGGAAACGCCTCCGCGAGCAGAAGGCGGAGAAGATGGACATCTACCAGCGTCTGGGCTCCTCGCGTGGGCTTACGTCGCAATCGCCCGCGGCGCGGTATCGCGTGGTATATCCGAACTTTCAGCGTGTGAGCTTTGCCAGCGTGGTTGATGTGGAGCAGGTGAAGCAGGAGACGCAGCAGCGATATGG
>JAOAFW010000429.1 GCA_026416065.1 Fimbriimonadales bacterium | reverse complement strand
GTTCAACTCTACCCCCACCAACCCCGTCTCGACCATTTCCCAGTAGGCGTGCACGCGAGTAAGTTCCGACTCGCGATACAGGTGCAGCGGCGGAAGTGTCGAGTCGGCAAACAGATGGAAACCAAGTGACTCCGCACGGAGGCAGAAGTGCCGATCCTCTCCGGAGTGCAGGCAGCTGCGTACCTCGCCAAAGCTCACGCCCGCCTCAATCGCCTGCCTCGAAATCAGCGTACATGCACCTAATCCACCGACGCGATACAAGCCGGGATGGAACGCCAACGCGCTCAGGAACGCCTCCGTGCGTTGCCGCCGCTCCTCGGCATTCAGTTCCTGTCCGCGATGCGCCCGGTAGAGATTGTAAAAATCGGCGCACCATACATTTGGCAACGGTGCCTGTTGCGGCAACCACGCTGTCCAGAACACCTGTGACACGATGTCACGCCTGCAGGTAATCATATGCTTGAGCGTTTGAGGATGCAACACCAGGTCGCTATCCACCAGAAAGGCAAAGTCGTACCCATGCTCCCGCGTGGCTTGCAACGCGCCGTCTTTTATCGCCGCCAGACGCCACACAAGGCTTTCCGTCCACTGGTGATGAGTTTCCGTGCGATGGTACGGTTCCGCAGTGGGAACGCGCAGCCGACGCACGGGTACGCTCACCGCATCGGCGAAGCTGCGCAGCATCTGCGAAGCCTCCACAGTGTCGTTGTTGTCTATGAAAAAGTATTCCACTTCCAGACCTGCTGTGTCCAAACGTTGTAAACCATCCAGAAAATGATGCAGGATAGTGGGCTTTTGACGCACAGGTGAAATAATCAGCACACGCGGGGCTTCAAGACGCGCAGGGGACAGCTCCCGGTCGCGTATCGCAACTGCCAGGATCCCATCTTCGGGTTCCTCAGTAACTTCGTAGTGAACCTGATAACCTCGCGCTTGCCAGTCCACAGATTGCATATCCTTGCATGGGGCGATGACGAGCAACCAGCGTGCGGAAACACTCTCAACGGCATCGAGTAATGGCTCCAGAGCCTGATTCTCGTCAGCGAAGCCAATCACGCAGTCGCAGGGGAATGAGCCTGGCAGTGCTGCGAGATACCGCTGTCCACAATTCGCCACTCTGAGGGGGTTATTGACCTCGCTCAACCCGAACACCGTGCTGTAGGGCATGTAGTACTGCAAAATCTGAGTGGTTATGCCATCGGCGGCGTGGATATCCAGAACTGTCCGTGCCTGATGAAGCGGGAATGGCATATTCTCCAGTGCCACCTGTGCCATACGAAGCCGAATCGCGTGCATAGTCTCGATTATCGGTAAAAGTGCGGTATAATCTCCTCGTTGGGGTGCGCCATGAAACGAGCGTTGCGCTATGCGCCGTATTTGATCGTATTACTCGCTGTATTAGGGCTGCTGGGTTGGGCACGCTTCGAGCAGCGCCGTGCTGAGAGGGTTCTCAACGAGTCAGTGTCCTTTTCGGAGCCGGAGTGGGCGCGTCATCTGCCCTCGATCCGCGCGGCGGTACAGCGTCGGCCGACTGACGAAGCGAAACTAACTCTTCTCACGGACCAGATTACCGCAGTGTATCGGGAGCTGGATGTCCCGCTACGCTTCAAGTTAGTGAAGAGCGAAGCAAGTACGCCGATGCTGCGCCTGAACGCTGCGGTGATTTTACCGCGCTGGTACACGGCACGCGCCGCTCGCCTTGCCTATGACGAGGCGCGGCGCGCCCTCGGACGCGAGATACCCGTACATATCTACGAGACCTATATCGTCGGGCGTTCACGCAAAATCGGCGTCTGCCGTGAGCAAGACGGCGTCGTGGAAGTTGCTCTGCGATAGGAGACGGCATGCACGTCGTGTTTTTCGATTTAGAGGAGTGGCAACCCGATTACCTACGGGCGGGCTTGCAGCGCCTTGGCATCGCCGAATCGATCCATGCACAGTTCTTTCAAGACCACCTCAGCCCCGAGAGTGTCGCGCAGTACGCGGACTGCGAGGCGATTGTGGTGTTCATCTGGACGAAAGTAACCCGCGCCGTCATTGATGCGCTCCCCAGCCTGCGTCTGGTACTCACGATGTCTACAGGCTATGACCATATCGACCTGCAGGCGTGTCAGGAGCGCGGGATTACCGTCTGCAATGTTCCTCACTACGGCGAAAACACGGTGGCGGAGCATACTTTTGCCCTGATTCTCTCCCTGTCGCGCAAACTGCACGCAGCATACTTTCAGGGATTGCGTGGCGAGTATCACCTTCGCGAGCTACGCGGGTTCGACCTGTATGGCAAAACGCTGGGTGTAATCGGCGCAGGCAATATTGGGCTCCATGTGATCCGGATCGCGCGGGGGTTCGGCTTGAGGGTGCTGGCTTACGATACGCGTCCCCACCCCTTACTGGCTGAGGTACTGGGATTTTCCTACACCGACTTGGATACCTTGTTCTCCGAGTCGGATATTGTCTCGCTGCATGTACCCGCGACCCCTTCAACTTATCACCTGATTAATCGCGAGACACTGGGCAAGATGAAGCGTGGCGCGCTGATTATCAACACGGCGCGGGGCAACGTGGTCGACACTGAAGCGCTGCTTTGGGCGCTGGAAGAGGGTATCCTGGCGGG
>JAOAFW010000263.1 GCA_026416065.1 Fimbriimonadales bacterium | reverse complement strand
AGATGTGTATAAGAGACAGGGATTGCTTCTAAACCGCTCCAGCATCTGCTGGTATCTGAGCAGGCGTTCTTCCCGGCTACGCATGACGGGATGTGCTTGTGGCAAAAGAATCAGCGTGACTCGTTCCCCCGCTGCCAATCGCACAGGCTCTCGCGGTACAAATCGTTGCCCGTCAAACTCTGCCTCCACCACCAGCATCGGCATAAGTTTCATGATACCCTCTGAAGGATAAACTTCCCGATTGTCGAACAAAGTTCTGTGCGCCTTGCACTGTTTGGCGGCACTTTTGACCCGGTACATTATGGGCACCTGCGTTTAGCAGAGGAGGCGCGGGAGGCGGTAGCTCTCGATCGCGTTCTGTTCATACCTGCTGCCGTGTCTCCGTTCCGCACTACAGAACGTCTGAGCGAGCCGGAACATCGCCTGCAAATGCTGCGACTGGCGACGCAGGATAACTTTCACTTTGAGGTCTCCGAAATAGAGATTCTGCGTAGTGGAGTCTCTTACACCTTCGATACCGTGTCCGCGTTGCATCAGCAGAATCCTGATGCTGAGCTGTATTTAGTTCTGGGTACGGACACGCTACAGGGCTTTATGGCGTGGCGCGAACCCCATGCGATTGCTCAGCAGTGTCGCCTGCTTGTGGGCGTGCGTCCCGGCTATGACCTGCAGACTGCTCTGGAACGACTACCCGAATCCGTGCGTCAAAGTGTTCAAGCCGTGCCGATGACGCCACTGGGCATTAGCGCAAGCGCGATTCGGCAACGGGTGCGTGAGGGACGCTCGATACGCTACCTCACGCCGCCAAATGTGATAGAATATATACAGCAACACCGGTTATATCTGGAGCTATAGCGATATGACAACGGAACAGAAGCGTCAAATGATTTTGAACGCGGCGGAAGACGCCAAAGCGGAGCGCATTAATGCGCTTGATTTACAGGGTAAAACTCTGATTGCGGATTACTTTATTGTATGTAGCGGCAACTCGGATGTGCATATCCGCTCTATCGCCGATAAAATACAGGACGCTTTGCGCGATGCTGGTGAGCGCGCTCTGCGCGTGGAGGGCTATCGCGAGGCAACCTGGGTACTGCTGGACTATGGCGATGTGGTAGTGCATATTATGCGCGAGGAGGCGCGCCAACACTATGGGTTGGAGGCGTTCTGGCAGAACGCGCCGCTGATTGAGAGTCTCAGGGAACATACGGGCGATGAACCTCGGAAGCGAGCTGGATCCGAAGCGCGAAGAGATTGAGCGACTGCTGCGTCTGGCGCATATTCATCAGGTGCGCGGGGAGCGCAGCAAGGCAAAGGAACTGCTCCAGCAAGCGCTGGAGCTGGACACCGAGAGCGCAGGCGTCTGGGAACTGTTGGGCGACTACCAGCGCGAGGCGGGCGACTGGCAAGGCGCGCACGATGCCTACAAAAAGGCGCATGAATTAGACCCTACCAATGCCCCCATCGAGCGCAAGTACGCCGAAGCCGTACTGCAACTCACGCGCCAGCAGGAGCAGTACCAGCAGTGGGAACGCGCCTTAGAAGGCAAGGGCATAGGCGAGGGAATCGCACTGCCTCGCAATCCCGGACTGGCGTTCCTGCTCTCGCTGTTGATGCCCGGTGTGGGACAACTCTATAACGGGCAGTTCGTCAAGGGCGGGATTATTCTGGGGATTATGGTGTTGGGAGTGATTGTGTTCCTTGCCACGCCCGGCGGGAGCGACTTCATCTATAACCTGCTGGCGTATCTGGTGAATCCTGCTCGAGCACGCGGTGCGCTAAGCGGGCTGCAGCTGTTCACGGGGCTGATAATGCTGCTCGCGTGGGTCTATGCGTTCATCGACGCGCCGCTCAGCGCCGCTGCGCAGAATCGGATGATTTAGCAAGCGTCACCTCTTGTCAGCATTCGAGCCGGCTGATCGCGCAGCAGCAACACTCCTGTAGACGCTTGTGGCACAGGCTCCAACCCTTCTCAGAGGCGCACTTGCTGCTCGTTTTTCCCTGATTTCAACTCAAACTCCACGGTCTTTGTGCCCGCCGTGACTCGATACGCGCCCAGAAACCCCCGAAACTGTGCTTTACCCTGCGCGTCGGTTGTCAGCGTCTGTTTGGGCGTCCACCATTGCTCGCGTATCAGTTTGCGCAGGCGTTCGTAGGCGGGTTTGAGTGTAAGGTCTTGGCGCAGCAAGCCTGCGGGCGCGCCTTGCCACGCATGCGTGTCGGCGAAATCCCACCAGGTAATCGCCTCCACCGCAGGATGTGAGAATAGCAGCGTGTAGAACTTTTCCACATAGTCCGCCTGACGCGCCTCGCCGTCCGGCGTGGAGCGCCACGGGCGCGGCAACTCCCAGCCGTGTTGCCCCGACAGTACCGTGACCTCTGTGAAATGCAGGGGCTTGCCAAACCGCGCGTAGGTCTCGCACACCTCCCATGCCCGTTCCAGCGTCCACTCGCCCGTGTGCATATGCGACTGGATGCCGATGGCGTCAAAGGGTGCATCGCGTTTGATGAGCTCTTCCATCAGCTTCTCGAACTCCGGGCTGATGTTGTAGTCGTTATACAGCAGGAAGGCTTTCGGGCTGGCGGCGCGCGCCCAACGCAGTGTTTCCAACACTACGCTTGCCGCACTGTCTCGCGCGAGCCATTTACCGACCCCGTTTTCGTATCTGTGCCCAACAGTCGCCTCGTTGATCACGTCCCAGCGGTCAATTAGCCCGCGAAACTCACGGATAATCTCGCGCACGCGGGCTTGCAGCAAAGGCTTGACGGCGTCAGGGTCGTTCGATGCCCAGCGCGGGTACACCTCGTGCCATACCAGTGGGTGCCCCTTCGTGGCGATGCCGTGCTGTTTGCACCACTGGGCGATACGCTGTTGCAACTCGCGTCCCGTTTTACGCCCTTGCTCTGGCTCATATGCGCCCCAGTAGAAGCCCAGCGTGGCGTAGTTCAGCAGCTCGCGGAAGAGTAGCCCATAGGTTTCACGCTGTGGATCGTCGAACTCAAACAGCGGGAAGATATTCGCGCCGAACAGAAAAGCATGGCGCGTCATCTCCACCTGCACGGTCTGATTGCGCACGGGTTTGCCCTGCGCGTTCACGAACCGAATTGTGCAGTCGGCTTTACGGTGACGTCCGATGCGCTCCGCCGCGCCTGCCAGAAGTTCCTTCGCCCTTGAACTGAGTTGCATACTGACTGAGGGATTCGCTCCGACGAGGGCGTTTCCTACTGTTGCGTTCGCGCCCGGTTGAGCAGTTCGCGCAGCAACGGATCGTTATGAGGTATTGGTTGGGGCGACTCGAGTTCAGGAAACATCCGCCGATGCACTCGCTCCGTCGTGGAGTCGAACATAGCCATCATGAGCCAAAACATAATCAGAAATATAATCACTATAATCGCGAAGGTCGCGAACTGGTACTGGGCACGGCGTCGGTACGGCTCGTCTCGAAGTTGCTGAAGGCGCAACTGTCGTTCGTACTCTCGTTGTTCAGCGAGGCGGCGCGACTCCTCTTCCTGGAGCCTGCGCTGCTGTTCCTCTCGCTGCCGCTGCTCTGCCAGGTATTGCGTTACCGCTTCGTGAACCGCTTCAGGTTCGATCCCTGCCTCTGAGGCGATGGATTTTAGATCCTCTATTGTGTACTCATCACGGCGAAGCGCGGCGGCGCGTTTGAGAATTTCGCCCGCTTCCTCCGCTGTGAACCGCTCTGAATCGGACAAGCGCGGAGTTTCCATCGCAACCCCCTGCATACAAATATACCCAAATTAGTGCGGTATACTTGCAACGCAAACGATGCGCTTACGCACTCAAAGGCGAGCCTCCACCTCCGCCGAAGCGTTGCAGGGAAAGACGCGCATACGAGCGCGAGCGTTCGCGCTCGGTCTCGCGCTGATGACACTCAACATCTATTGGATTACCGTGATTGAGGTGCGCTGGTACACACTGGATGTCACCAGCCTGCCGATTTTCATCACGCCGATTTTCACGCTGTTCGTGGTCAGCCTGCTGAACTGGCTCTGGAGCCTGCGTAGAGGCATGGGCGTGTTTACGGGCGCGGAGCTGACTGTCGTCTACATCATTATCGTCACGGGGGCGGTGTTCGCAGGGCATGATATGCTACAGAACCTGTTCGGCGCGATTGCCCATCTGCAGCGGCACGGCACGCCCGAAACGGGCTGGCGCGAGCGGTTTATGGACTATGTGCCTCATGGGCTATTCGTATGGGACGAGGACGCTGTGCGCGGATTCTACAACGGCGGCGTATCGCCCTACCGCCTGGACTGGCTGCTGGTGTGGGCGAAGCCGCTCGCGCTGTGGGCAGGGCTAATCCTGACGCTGGTGCTGATGTGCATGTGCCTGAATTTCTTAGTATTGAAGCAGTGGACGCAGGGCGAGAAGCTGGCGTTCCCGCTGATTCAGTTGCCGTTGGCGATGGCGGAGCCGTCGGGCGGGTTCTGGCAGTCGCGCTGGATGTGGGCAGGGTTCAGCGTCG
>JAOAFW010000203.1 GCA_026416065.1 Fimbriimonadales bacterium | reverse complement strand
AGATGTGTATAAGAGACAGGGTCTCTCCCCCTACCAGAACCGCCGCATGTTCGGCTCGCAAGCGATGGGCATAGTGTCGCGCCCGTTCGCTTGTAATCCACTTCGAGTCGCCTGTGTGGGTTGCAATCTTGCCGTCCATGCTCATCGCCGCCTTGAGTGTGATGAAGGGCCGACCGCGCCGACGCCAGTAAAGATAGATTCGGTTTATCGTCTCCAGTTGTTGAAGGAGTTTGATTTCAGCGGGTCTGTCGGGGCTAAGCAGCTCCACCTGTATGCCTGCTTCTTGCAGTCGCTGCACACCTTTGCCGCTGACCCATGAGTTTGGGTCAGTCATGCCCACCACTACGCGCCGTATGTGCTGATTGATGATTGCATTTGTGCAGGGCGGTGTTCGCCCATAGTGGGTGCAGGGCTCCAGAGTCACATACATCGTTGCACCTTGCGCGGCGTCCCCCGCCTTCTGAAGCGCAAAAATCTCGGCGTGGGGCGCGCCTGCGTAGGGGTGGTAGCCCTCACCCAGCAGTACGCCGTCTTTCACGATGACCGCGCCTACGTGGGGATTGGGCACAGGAAAGCCACGCCGCGCCAGTCGTATCGCGTGGCGCATCCAGCGCAAATCCGCTTCACTCAACGCCATCTTGACCCTCTCGTTGTTGCGCTTGCTTTCGGCGGTAGTCAGCGCGAATCTGCTCGGTCATCTCCTCGAACGCTGCGCGATGCGCCTTGCGGTACTGTTCCTGAATCTGCTGAATGTCTTTCAAGACAACCCAGATAAGCGTAAACAACAGTGTGACAGCAACAACGAGTAGCAAGCTCGCCCACAGGAGCCACGCCCGTTTGTCGGCGGCGGTCTCGCGGGGCAGCAGGCGCAACAATACCAGCCCCAGTGGGATAAGCCCGACCAGCGCGCCCAGCAAGATTGCCATCCATGCCCGGTATGAGAGTTTGCGTTTCATGCTTTCTGGCTCATCAGGGCAAAGCGTAGCGCCCGGACGCCCTCTTGCGGCGTTGGCGCACTGAATACGCTGGAGCCTGCCACCAGCACGTGCGCGCCCAGTTCTGTGAGTTCTCGTGCATTCTCTGGCGAGACGCCTCCATCCACCTGCAAGAGCACATGCGGAGCGCTCCGCTCAATGATCAGGCGCGCTTCCACGATTTTGGGCTTCATGAGTTCAATAAACGCCTGTCCGCCGAAGCCGGGATTCACGGTCATAATCAGCAGTAAGTCAATCGCGGGCAGAATGTGGCGCACGATTTCCAGCGGCGTGTGGGGGTTCAGCGCGACACCCACGCTGCAACCAAGTTCGCGTATTTGCTGAATCACGCGATGCAGGTGCACACACGCCTCCGCGTGCACCGTGATACCGTTTGCCCCCGCCGCCGCGAAGTCAGGGATGAGCCGTTCGGGATGTTCGATCATCAGGTGCACATCGAACGGCAGATTGCAGTGGGGGCGCAGGGCAGCCACCATCGGCGCACCGAAGGTGAGGTTCGGTACGAAGTGTCCATCCATCACATCGAAATGAATCCAGTCCGCGCCGCCATCGTGCAGGGCAAGCACCGCCTCGCGCATCGCGCCGAAGTCGGCGGAAAGAATGGACGGAGCTATCACTACCTTGGGCTCTTGCATAAACCGCACCTCTATATCATGCGGAATGATACCCGTCCGGGCATCTCTCCCGATAGCAGCTCACTGAAGCATCCTGTTCCCATCTGACGCCTGACCCCTCCGCGTGGAGTATGCGGAAAAACGAAACCGCCCCGTGGGGGACAAACGGGGCGGTTTCTTCGGGGGACGGGTCGGATGGAAGACTCACTTGAAGAACTCGAACTCCTCAATTGCGCGCTTGATCCGCTGCAGGAAGCGCCCCGCATACATCCCATCGATTAAACGATGGTCGTAGCTGAGACAGAGGTTCATCATCGGGCGTATCGCGATCATGTCGTTGATGACTATAGGCTGTTTGACAATCGCGTAGGTTCCCAAAATGCCCGTTTGTGGGTGGTTGATGATGGGTGTGCCGATGAGCGCACCGTAGCTGCCGGGATTGGTGAGGGTAAAGGTTGCACCCTGCACATCAGCGACACTGATGGTTTTATTGCGTGCGCGGTTCGCAATGTCTTCCAGGTCGCGTGCGATGTCAATCAATGACTTTTTATGCGCGTCGCGTATCACGGGCACAATCAAGCCCTCTTCGCCCTTTGTGCCGAGCGCCACCGCCACGCCCATATGCACATAGTGGCGCACGATAATCTGGTCGTCCTGCAAAGTGGCGTTCCTGTCTCTTATACACATCT
>JAOAFW010000199.1 GCA_026416065.1 Fimbriimonadales bacterium | reverse complement strand
AGCGACAGCGAAGCATCTCCTTGTATCGCCAAACCGAGATTCTTCGCTTCGCTCAGAATGACGTCGAAAATCATCAGCGAACACGGCACTAGCGCTGTGTTAAGTTATGAACTGGTGATTGCTCCCCCGATAGCCCACCATTGAAATGGTGGGCTATGACGGAAACAAACCTGCCTGCGCAGGTTGCTCCAATCCGCGAAGGCGGATTGCTTCTGCTCATAGCCCCCGATTTTAATCGGGGGAAAGGGTGTCGCAAAACCCAAAACCACAATTTAACCCAGCACTGCCAGAACTACTACTAGAACGCCCTGTCCGCGTAGAACGGCGTATCTATTCGGTACGAGTCGCTGCTCACGACCTCGTTGATGTTCGCCCAGCTCTTCACCCGACGGGGCGTCCACCACACGATGTCCTCCGGGCGCATGCCGTCGGTGCGGTAGGTGCGTGGTCCGTCTATCTCGTTCTCGGTGCGGGTGGCGCCCGGGTTGTAGTTGCTGGGGTTTATCTCAAACACCTCGCCGCTGAAGCGGCTGCTGTCGGGCAACATACCGCGATAGGCGTTGGTGATGAGGTAGTGCCCGTTAGGCAAGCGCACCGCACTGACCGCCCACAACGGGATAGCGCGACTGATGTAAGTGTCTACCGGTTGCGGTCCTCGGATACGGTCGCGCAGGTGCGTCAGACTGCGATATACCTCATCGGTCAACTGCCACTTGATGCGCCATTGGTTAGCTGCGAGTCGCTCGAGGTCAAACACACCCTTATCTGTTGCCAGCACGATGTTATACACCACGTTTCCTGTAGCCGTATCGTACCGCACCGGATACACCTGTACGCTGTTAGGGCTGCAGATGGACACACGGTTGTTGGACCCCAGTGGCTCATTGGGCAACAGGACCTCGCTGAAGGCTTCCGTGATGTCCAGTCCCGCGCCGATAGTACGCACCATCACGGTTCCTCCAACGCCTTCCTCACCGGTCCCGTCGGGGCGCACGCGGTAGTTCGCCACCGTTGCCACCAGCGTAAACACCGGCGCGCCCCCACGATAGCCAGACACGATACGCTGTACACCCGTGTATCGGTACTTGCGCCGTTCCGCGCCCTCCGCGCTCGTCCAGAACAGCTGGCGTGCAGCAACGGGCGGACCCACCGCGCCGGTGCTGGTATCCGCCGCGTAGCGGTCTACTACATCCACCAGCCTCCCGTTGCCTGTGTCCGCAATCAGGTAATGCACCCAGAACTCCAGCGGTTGGGCATCCTCGAAGGGGTTCAGTCGGTTGCCATTTGCCTCCCGCGGCACGTATTCCGTGTAGATGCTTACGTCCTGCGGCTCGCGCAACTCATGCGGGTCGCCCGGAGCCAGCGGCGCAGGAGGCTTGCTCAGGTCGGACAGGTTCAGGCGAGGCGGATTCTCGAAGCGACGCAATTCCGACAACACATTGCCCGACCGGTCCACCCACACGATGCGGTTGTTGCCGGTATCCACTACCACCATCTGGTTCGCGCCCGTTCGGTACACCCGGGCAGGACGCGCCACAGAGGTCGGCGTCACGCTCACCACCGGCGCAGCGCCGCCTGAAGCTGCCCCCCATAACCGACTGGCGTCCATGCTCCACGCCACCTTGCCGCCCGGGTCCATCTCCAGAAGCCGGTGGCTATCGGCAACCAGCGTCATCTGACGTTCGAACACCTTGATCCCCGTATCGCCCCCCGCCGCCAGTAACCCGTTAGACGCCGCAACCGCCGCGACGCCCCTTGTGCCGACCTGCGCTCGGCGTAGCTCATTCAGGGTGGCATCCAGCAGGTTCTGCAACGATGGCCCCCAGGTCGCCGGGTTGTTCGGGTCATAGCCGTAATCTCCGGGTTTACCCAGAGCGGGCCAGAGAACATGGTTTGGCTTGTCCGAATCCGGAGTGATCAG
>JAOAFW010000174.1 GCA_026416065.1 Fimbriimonadales bacterium | reverse complement strand
ATCGCCTCCAGCGCGTGTTCGACCGCCTTGCGCACGCGCTCAGTGGCGACCTGCTCCGCCACGCCAAGCCGCGTCGCCTTCAGACGCACCAGGTCTAAGTGCCCAATCACTTCGGGACGCACTGCCTGCCCCATTTCCGCGACTTTGTGATAGTACTGCACCGCGACCTCTTCCATTCCTCCGACACGCTCCATCATCTCCTGAAAGTTCGTTTCCGAGTAGCCGTCGATGGAGGCGTCGTGCAGGTAATGCACTGAGCCAACCATGTAATCAAACTGATATTTCTGGCGATAGTGCTGCACCAGCTCCACATAGCGGTCTTGAGGCACGACCTCGATTTCGAACCCGCGCATCACCGTCAGTCTGTCGGCGAACTCTTCGGCGAGTTTGGTTATTGTATGGGCGTAGCGGTCAAAAATCTCTTCCAGTGTCTGGGGCGTCCAGCCCCACTCGATCTCTTTGGGATATAAAAACTGCGCTTCCACGCGGGGCATATGCTCCGCAACGCCAAACACGTTATAACCTGCCTGATATGCCGCCTCTAAAATCTCGCGCAGGGAACCTTCGGCGTGCTCGCAGAACTCGCCACTGTGCCCGCCGTGCAGCGAGATTTTCCACTCTGCCTTTGGGGGATTCATAACGGGCTAAAGTATACCTTTTACCCATAATCCGCCCTGAACATCCCGCCAATGAACCAGCCTAAAAACATCGCCAGCAACGGTAAACTGCCGAAAAATGCAATTCCCACCGTGAGCCAGTCCGCCGGGTCGGCGTAGTCGACCAGCATCAAGACCAGATCGAAGACGATTCGCAGTCCAACATAGACGGTCAGCACGCCCAGCAGAGACCAGTTCACATCCGCGCGGGTAATCGCCCAGACAATCAGCAGCCCCAACCCGTAGAAGATGAACGCAAACAGCGGATTGCAGCAGAGGAAGTTGAGAAACAGCACAATGCCCATGTCGCGGAACATCTCCACGTCGTCGAACTTATCCACGAGGTGCGAGTTGGGCAACCACGCGCCCACCAGAAAAAAGAAGAGCAGGTTCGACCACGCTGCCCACTCAGGTTTCCAGCCGAGTACCAGCACATTCAGCGCGGCGAGGGGCAACACGACGCCGAAGAACCGCTCCAGCTTCGCCGTGAAGGTGTAGCCCTCGCTGACTTCATAGAGGAACTTAATCTGGTCGGCAGGTTGCTGCTGGGTTGCAGATTGCGCAGCGGGGCGCGAGTAGTCGTAAAGCGGCGCGGGTTGCGGCGGCGTGGGAATCGCCTGCGTGGGTTGACTGCTGACCGACGCGGGTGGTGCTGCCTGTGCAGGTTGGTTGGGTGAAGCCGTCCCTGCGTTCGGATTGGGCGGCAGAGTGCGCACCAGCGCGCCCGTCGCCAAATCCCGACGGCACCACTCGCATACCTGCGGATGGCTACTCTGTTGACCGCACCATCGGCATTGAGTCATCGGAGCCACCCCCCAATCCCTGAACCGTCGCCCGGTTGCACCTGTATCGTGGCGATAATCTGGTCGAAGATTTTCTCGTAGTCGCCGAAGCTGTTGGGCGGGCAATAGGCGTTGAAGTGGATTACCTCTGTTTGCGACAGAGGCAGCGTTATCAGATAGCCCCGCACAGGCATGCTCAGGAACGGTACAGGGTGCGGAATCGTATACTCATAATCGCTTCGAGTCCCTTGTACACCTCGAATACGCACCGTTTGGCGTTTCAGCTCTTTGAAGTTCACGAAGCCCCAGTCCTCGCGTATTGCTGCCAAGTGCAGGTCGTGGGCGCGGCGCATAAAACGGCTCATATCGAACGCGGGCTGCGCCGCCTGCTGTCCGAAACCGACGGAGGGCGGCGGATTGCCCGGCGCGGCGATGGTCATCATCAGACCTGTGCGTGAGCCGCGCTCCAGCGTTATGCTGTCGAGAATGCGCACCTCGCCGCCCGGCGCGCTCAGCTCCAGCAGCATGAGTGGGTCGCGCTCCACACGGAACCGTTTCGGCGTGCGTATCTGAAACCGTCCCTGCTGCACAATCTCCCAATCAGAAGCCTTCTGGGGCGCAGTCTGGCGCGGGTTGGCTAAAATCACCAGCTCCGCTATCAGCGCAATCAACCCCACAATCCAAAAGATGCGATAGACAATCAGCATCTTTATGTCCCCTTGTATTAGATATAATCCACCCCCCGTGAAATCCTGCATCGAATTCGGGGGAATTCCCGCCGAATTGCCAAATTCGCTGTCCGCTTTTTTGCGGGTTTCGAGTCTTAATAGGGTGGAATGCCCTGCGAGGGCGTTCCACAGGGCGAATTAAATAGATGTCAGCGGCGCTGGGCTTTGATCCTCCTTTCGACAGCGTCGCTCATTTTTTTTTCGAGTCACTGGTGTATACTTACTCCTGATGAGCGCAGCGAAACCTCTGATTGGGATTACCGCGAACTGGAAACCGGTAGACGAGATTAGCGGGCGGGTCAGTCTGAACGATGGGTATGCCCGTTCCGTGTTTCGGGCAGGCGGCGTGGCGGTGCTGATACCCCCGGGCGCGGACGCGCAGGCGTTGGCGGAGCATTTAGATGGGCTGCTCATTCCTGGCGGCGATGATATCGACCCTAAATACTACGGCGAGACGCTCCATCCGAAAGCGCACCTTGTAAACGCGGCGCGGTTCGACGAGGAGTGGGCGCTGTTGGAGGCGTTCGAGGCGCGGCGCAAGCC
>JAOAFW010000163.1 GCA_026416065.1 Fimbriimonadales bacterium | reverse complement strand
AGATGTGTATAAGAGACAGATTTGGGAAACGCTACCCGCTTTCGTGCGGTAGGGGTTGAGCGCTTTCAGTGCCTCATAGTTATATGTCCAGCCGCTCCCCGAAACGAACCACACAACGAATTCTACCGTGTGCTTGTAAGTGCGACGAGTGATACTGGGCATGGCGTTCGTTTTTCGCCATACGAGGATATTGTTCACTTTAAAACCTTTTTGTTTGCCGATAACTAATACTTCGCCTAAGTTGTGGTAGGTGCAGGAGACGTACAGACTGCCATGCGGTTTCAGGACACGCCTGCACGCGCCCATCCACTGCTCGGTAAACCGCCAGTAGTCCTCAGGATCCCAAGTATCCCATTCTTCGTTGATTTTGTAGAAGGGACCGCCTGTTTGGTTATTAATTAAGTTGAGTTCCTTCCCTGAAGCGTTATACGGCGGGTCTGCGTAAATGAGGTCGACCGAGGCTTCCACTATACAGTTTTGCATGACTTCAATACAGTCGCCCAAGTAGAGGGTATTCACCTTCATTCGCCTGCTACCTCCGTCGCCCACTGATCGAGTACGCCTTGGATATGCTGACGCCACTCATGATACCCGTTGAGATGGTTTACCGCAGTAGCCGCATCTATCAACCTCATCAGGAGAAGGTGATCTGCACTGCCATGCTTTGCAATCCTTTCTCGAAGCACGTCTACAACGCGGCGAAATTGAGCAGTTGTGAGTGGCAGAATACGCTGAGGCTTACCTTGATATTCATATTTAACAGAAAACCAAAACTGCGAATATGTATCTTGGTGAACTTTCGGCGCGATGAACAGGCAGTACACGAGATCTGTTCCAACACGCTCTTCGAATTCCCGCAAGTGGCGCATTACAGGCTGCCCTTCGCGAACCCACTGAAAGTTGCCTGTGTCCAGCGTAACTTCCACAATCATTGCAAAGGCTTTATAAAAACACTCTATGTCGGCTTTTCCACCAGGAGCGTGGCTAATTGGGTTGCCGTAGTCGTCTGTAGGGTAGTTTGGCTGTATAAGCTCCTCGTCATTAATGGCTGACAGTATCTTGAAAAGGAGATGCTCAAAATCTTCAGGTTGAATACCTTTCTGTTTGTTCAGTTTCTCTATCACACTTGCGTGTTGAATAAGACTGTCCACGCTGAGGCGCAAGCGTTCTTGCTGTTCCAAAAGTGAGAGTCTACGCAGCTCCTCACGCATTTGCACAATTATCTGTTCAAGCTGTGCTGCACTGAGCTCATCGAAATCTACTTCGAACAGGTCGGTAGGTTTGAGCTGCAGCGCAGTATGAATATCTCGGAGCGCACGGCGGAGGGAATAAGCAACTTCCTTGAGGGAATCTAACTGTTTCCAGGGAAGCACTGGTTCCTCAGGATTACCAAGATAGTCTAAGTAATCTTGAAGCGAATTAAATGGTCTTGCGTCGGGCGAAAAGGCTGCCAACAACATTTTCACCTCAGTTTTTCGCGAAGGTTCGATTCGTATCTGCCAATCGCCTCGCAGCGGATCGGAGATTACCTGCAGGTATCGCGTGAAACGGAAGTAGCGCATAGCGTTATCGCCATACTCGTAAAGATTTTTGTATTGAAGCGAACTTTCGGAGAGATTCTCTTGCTTGTAGAATTCGCGTACCCAATCTAATCGTAGTAGCTTCCTTTCCTGCGTGGTCGAGTTTCTAAACGCAGCGATTCTCTGAGCATACTCTTGCACACGACTCGCGTCGATAAGCGTGGGTACGAATAAGCAGAACTCGTCCTTATGGAGGGCGTCTATACCGTATTCCTCTTCCAAGATTGCGAGGAGAGCAAAACATCCAAGCATCGGGATTATGTTGAAGCCTTTCCTTGCGGGAAAGTCGCGACTTATCGGGTTCGGGTACTGTAACTTGAGTAGCGAAAGGAAAAGCAGGTCGCTTGCCTTTTCAGGGTGTTCAAGCAGCATCTGACCGGCAGGGGTAATTTTCACATTGCCTAGTCGCTCTACAGCAATTGCAAAGCCTAATTTGTTCAGCGGATTCGCAGATTGCCTACCCCGCATTGAGGGATCCTCATACCCCTGCGCATCGAGAACTTGTTCTGCAACTTGGTAGGTAATCTCAATATCAGGGTTTTCAAAGTACTGCTGATACTCGGGCGGTATATTGCTGGGGCGATACATGCGCTTTTGAATGAGTCGTATTTGATACTCTCGTTGAACCGATGCGTCGAAAGGTTTCCCCGCAAGCTCTGCCAAGACTTGCAGGAAATCCCGCAGGCGTGTAGGGTTCCTTACAGTGGTAGATATAGACCAAGGCTTCACACTGCTCATTCGCGATGTACGCAACTATTCGAGACTGTCAAATCATACCCTACTCCATTAGGTAAAATGCTGTGTTAGTAGGCATTCTTCCCGCGCCGCTGGCGAAGGTGGGCGCGATACCTCTTGGACAGGACTGTCCGAGCCACTGCTTTGCTTGGGCGAGACGCCCAAGCCGCAAAAAAGCAATGCTCAAACAAGCTGCACACGGGTTTGTATGGCTGAACTTGCTGGTGGCGTTAGCCACCGTGATTGGGAGCGGGCTGCTGTTTAGCGGCGTGCAGAACTTGCCACCACTGGACTACAATCGCCTCTCCACGCAGCTGGGTATCGCCTGCGTGCGGTTTGGGATTGGCGCGTCGCTGTCCCATCTCTCGAGGGAAGTTTAGCAGCAACTTCATAAAGAATATGGTATCACTTATTGCTTGCGTATCCTGTTTGAGGATGACGAGGGGTAATAATCAGGTACAATTCCAGCACAGTTTGGTTTTTTCGGCATGCTCAACAAAATCCGAATCTTTCTGGAAGCCATTAAGTTCGAGCATACGATTTTCGCCCTGCCGTTTGCGCTGCTGAGCCTGTTGTATGCCGCGCAGGGGTTTCCGTCGGCGCAAGTTGCGGGCTGGATTCTGGTTGCGATGGTCTCAGCGCGCACGGCGGCGATGGCGTTCAATCGGATTGCCGACCGAGACATCGACGCGCTGAACCCGCGCACGCGCACCCGCGCCCTGCCTGCAGGGTTGCTCACTGTGCAACAAATGCGTGCGGCGATGGCGGTTTCGGTTCTGGTGTTCCTGTACGCCGCGTGGCAGCTGAACTGGCTCTGTTTCGCTCTTGCGCCGGTTGCACTGGGGGTAATTCTGGGCTATTCCTACTCCAAGCGGTTTACTCCGTTATCGCACTACTGGTTGGGGCTATCGTTGGGCATTGCGCCCAGCGCGGTGTGGATTGCCGTGCGTGGTACGCTGGAGCCTGCGCCTGTATGGCTCACGCTGGGGGTCACGCTCTGGGTAGCCGGGTTCGACATCCTCTACAGTTTGCAAGATGAGGCGTTTGACCGCCAGCACGGTCTACGCAGTCTCCCCCAGACGTTGGGCGCGGTGCGCGCGATTAGGGTCTCGCGCCTTTCGCATGCGCTGTGCATTGCCGCGCTTGTGGTCGGTGGCATCGCGCTGGGCGCAGGAATATGGTATTATGCAGGCGTGGCGTTCGCCGCGCTGATGCTCACCTACGAACAGTCGCTGGTGAAACCCAACGACCTGAGCCGTCTGAACATCGCCTTCTTCACGCTCAACGGCTATGTGAGTATCGGGTTGTTTTTCTTTGCGTTGTTAGACAGGGTGTTCTAAAATGCGTTTTCGAATTGGCAGTGTCCCGTATATCAACGCTGCGCCGCTCACGCGCTGGCTGGAGACGGAGCAGGGCGCGCGTTATGCCGAGCTGGTCTTCGCGCCGCCGTCGCAACTGGCGCAGATGCTGGAACAGGGCGCACTGGACGTCGCGCTGGTATCGTCGGTGGAACATTTTCGCCGTCCGACCACACGGTTTGTGCCGGGCTTAGCCATCGCCTCGCACCGCGAGGTGCTGAGCGTGCGATTGCTGAGCAAGGTGCCGATTGCGCTGATGCGTACAGTCGCGCTGGATACCAGTTCACTCACTTCTGCTGCGCTCACGCGCATTTTGCTCGAACGCGCGTATGGCGTGCGCCCAGATTACCTGCCTGCTGCGCCCGACCCAGATGCTATGCTACAGCAGGCGGATGCTGCCTTACTGATTGGCGATTTGGGGATGACGGCGCAACACACGGCAGTGCAGACAATCTTAGATCTCGGCGCGGCATGGTATGAGTGGACGAGACTGCCCTTCGTGTGGGCGGTCTGGTTGATGAATGCCGATGCGCCCGCTAAATCCCTCGTTGACCTGCTTCATACCGCCTACCAGTGGGGCAAGGCGCATTTAGATATGCTTATCGAGGCAGAGTCGGCTCGCACGGGCATCCCACTTGACCTGTGCCGTCGCTATCTGCGCGAGGTGATGGTCTACGAAATTGACGCGCGGTTCCTGCAGGGGTTGGAGCGGTTTCGGGAGGAGTATTTTCGTCAATAGACGACGCCTCGAATCGCCTCCACGCTCTCGAACCCGTTCACCTGTAAGTATTGCGCAATACCTTCCACAACCTCCAGCGCGAGAGTAGGTTGCACATAGTTGGCAGTGCCGATTTGCACGGCGTGCGCGCCGAGCAGGATAAACTCGATTGCGTCCTCCGCGCTGCTAATCCCGCCAACGCCAATCAGCGGCGTCTCGGGCAACGCCTGGCGCACGCGCCAGAGATGGTACTGGGCGATTGGCTTCACGGCGGGACCCGACAGCCCCCCGCACTTGCTGGCGAGGCGGAACTGGCGCGTTTTGGGGTCTACCGCCACGCCCAGCACAGTGTTAATCAGGCTCACAGCCGTCGCGCCTGCCTGCACCGCGCCTTGCGCAATCGGAACGATGTCGCCCACATTCGGCGAGAGCTTGGCGATGAGGGGCAGGTCGGTGGCGGTGCGCACAGCGGCGACGGCTTGCGCCGTGAGTTCAGGGCTGACCCCAAACTCCATGCCACCCCGCGCTTGATTGGGGCACGAGAGGTTCAGTTCAAGCGCGGCGACGCCGTCCACACGGCTCAACCTCTCTGCGACCTGCGCATATTCCCCAACGGTCTCGCCCGCGACGCTGACGATGATGGGGGTTCCATACTCGCACAGGCGCGGTAGCGTCTCCAGAATAAACGCATCCACGCCGTCGTTTTGCAGTCCGATGGCGTTGAGCATCCCGGCGGGCGTCTCGGCGACGCGCGGCGGCGTATTGCCCATGCGCGGCGCGAGCGTCAGACTCTTGGTCACTATCGCGCCCAGCCGAGAAAGGTCGACTATATCCTGATACTCCAGTCCATAACCGAAAGTCCCAGCAGCGACCATCACGGGATTGCGCAGCTGCAGTTCCCCCAGATTCACGCTCAAATCGGGCATCATTCCCACACCACCTCCTCAGCACGGAACACAGGACCTTCCACGCAGGCGCGTTTATACCATGCGCCGCCGTCGGGCGTGTTCACTTTCACCGCGCAGCCCAGGCAGACCCCGATCCCGCATGGCATCGGCGCGTCCAGCGACACCTGGCAAGGTACTCCGCGCGCCATACACAGTTGCGCCACCACGCGCAGCATCCGATTGGGACCGCATGCGTAGACAACCGATTCAAGGGGTTCATTCAGAGCTTCTGCGAGCAGGTCGGTGACGTAGCCCTTGTAGCCGCGCGAGCCGTCGTCCGTGGCGACTCGCACCTCTGCGCCCAGCGCACGGAACTCATCTAAGCCCACCAGCAAATCCTCTCGTCGTGCGCCCTCAAGTATCAAAATCTGCTCATCTGGCGTCAGCGTCGGCGCGAGGCGTGCGGCGAAAAAGCACAGGGGTGGCGCACCTACCCCGCCCGCCACCAGAATATGACGCTGCGCTGCACGCACCGGCTGAAAATAGCTCCCCAGCGGTCCCAGCGTTTGTACAGTGGAACCAATTGGCTTGAGCGAGAGGAGTTCGGTGAACGCGCTCTGCACAGAATACAGCACGCTGAACACGCCTTTATCGGGGTTCGCTCGCAGAATGCTGTAGGGGCGTCGCCAGAGGGGCGCGTGCGTGCGCAGGGGACGCAGCATCACAAACTGTCCCGGCGTCGCGCTTTGGGCAATCGGCGGCGCGTGCAAAATCAGCTCGTACAGGTTCGTCCCACGCCGTTGATGCTCCACCACCACAGCAGGCAGCTCATAGCGAGTCATCGGCAAAAGTGTACCTGCTGAATCAGTGATGCGTGTCGCCGGAGTGCGATTTTGGGGTTTCCTTGTCCGATTGTGCCTCGTGGGAGTCGCTTTTGGCTCCACCGAGCATTTCAGGCAGTTTTAACCACTCCACCTTACCCTCGCGCAGATGAAAGACGCCACCGGCAAACTCCAGTTTGCCGGTGGCGTAATACTTGCGCACAGTCTTGCTGCGCTGATAGATGGTTTGCAACGCATGACGCACATTTTCCTGGGTTGCGCGTTCCAGGAGCGCGTCACCTTTGAGGTGCGGGTGCGTGGAGTGCAAGTGGCGCACGACGGGTTCGATGTGGGCTATTAAGTGGGAGAGATATCCGTCCAGATGTTTGCCTGAAACCGCCGCTTTGACCGCGCCGCAGTGAGAATGCCCCAGCACGACAATCAGAGGGGTTTTGAGATGTTCAACGGCGTACTCGATGGAGGCGAGGTTCTCTTCGTTGACGATATTGCCCGCCACGCGCACCACGAAGAGTTGCCCCAGCCCCTGATTGAAAATCAGTTCAGGCGGCACGCGCGAGTCGGCGCAGGCGACCACGACTGCGAACGGCTTTTGCCCCTCGGTCTCCAGTTTGTAGCGGGTCATCTCGTCAACTGGTGGGGGAATAACCTTGCCCTTCGCAAACAGTTCGTTGCCGTATTGGAGTTTGCCCAGTGGCTCTGCAGGAGTCGGTTTCGGTTGAGGGGCAAGCATCCTGCCAGCGACGACACCCACTCCTGCGGCGATGAACCCCACTGCCAGCGCCTTCACCAACGGTTTCATGGCAGAGGGATTATTCCACATCAATCGGAGCCTTTACGACGCGCTTTTCACCTGTTTCTTGGGTGCGGGCACATCTTCGGGTTGCGCTTGCGCCGCCAGAATATTCTCTTTCTGGATGGCTTCGTAGATCTCGCGCCGATGGACAGTGACGTTGCGCGGGGCTTTGATACCGAGGCGTACCTGCTCGCCGCGTACCTCCAGGACAACGACCTCAATATCGTCGCCGATCATAATACTCTGATTGACCTTGCGCGTAAGAACTAACATGTCGATAGCCCTCCCTGGCGTGAACGATTAGCCTGCGGCTTCCGCCGCCTGCGTGGTGCGCCACATCTCTTGTAATATCGGATGGCGCGTATGATAGCGCTCGTCATCTAAAATCACCTGCCGTCCTATGCGCAACTCTGTGTTAATCACCAGCGGCGCGAGCAGGTTCGACGTCATCGCATGCGGCTTGCCTGACGGGATGGTCACCGTCGTCAGCACCGCTTGTGGCGTCGACTCGCTCAGACGCAGTCGTTCGACCTCCACGTCCGGCAGCACCACCTCGTAGTCGGGACGGAAGTACCATGGGTCGATTAGCAGCAGCGCAAAGCTCGGCTCGTCTACCGACTGCAGCCACCAGAAAGGACCCTCGCTATCATGGTGTATCAGGACGAAACGACGATAGTGACCAAGACCCACCAGTCCGTCCTCAAAGGTGATGATGTCGTCCGCTTGTACTTTAATTGTACCGAATCGTGTGGTTTCAAGTTCCATGCCCTAACCTCCACGCAGAAAATCGAACAGGTTGACGCTCTGTATCCGCGTGAAAACTTGTAAAGACGCCTGATAGCTCAGCTCCGCCTGCTTGAGTTGGCTAATGGCTTCTGCCAGGTCTATCTCCTCGATGTCGGCGAGGTTGCCTGTGAGCTGGTCGCGTCGGTTCATGTGGAGTTGCTCATAGTTGGTCAGTTCGCGCATGCGCACGCCCACCTCGCCTCGATAGCGGTGGAATTCGCTCTGGAACTGTTCGATGTCTGTCTCTTATACACATCTCCGAGCCCACGAGACC
>JAOAFW010000131.1 GCA_026416065.1 Fimbriimonadales bacterium | reverse complement strand
GGCGCTGGACGCCGCGCGGGTTCCGCGCAGGCACGCGCGCGTTCTGGGTCAGCGATATGGACACAACTTATGTGTTCGACGCTCAGGGGCAGCTCGTGCAGCAGATCCCGATTGGAGCAGGAACCAGTTTCACGGGAGGCGCAATTGCCTTCTCGCCAGACAGGCAGTGGGTTGTCCTGCGCGACGGCGTGCGCCGAGTGTCTAATCAGCAAGTGGCGCTGAATCGCCTGATTGCAAGTGCTCTCTTCACACGCGACTCGCGGCGGATGGTGGCGCAGAACGGCTTCGCTGTGAGCGTGTACGACGCCTCGAACTGGCAGATGCTGTGGGAAACGACCGACGGCGGATTTCCCGCATTCTCTGCCGACGGAACGCGCCTGCTGCTGCACCGCTTCGTGTCCTCATCCTTCGCACGAGTGGTGGATACCGACACAGGGCAGCTCATCTGGGTGGCTCCTTCGAACCTGCTTGTGTACCGCGCTCAGATTGCGCCCAACGGCAGGCTCGTGGGCATCGTGTATCAGGGCAACGAGGGGATTTCGCGCCTGCGCGTGTACGATATCGATACGAACACGATTGTGCTGGAGTCGCCCTACGACCACGTGCAGCAGATTGTCTTCTCGCCCAACAGCCGCTACCTCATCGCCTCGTTGGGCGACGGAAACACCACCGTCTGCCACGACCTGCAAACAGGGCAGTCGCTTTGGGAGGAGGGACACAGGCTGCCATCCAATTTCAGCGTGGAGCATTTCACGCCCGATAGTCGCTATGTGGTGTTGAAGCATTCGTGGGGCTATCCTGTGGTTGTGAATGTTGCTACAGGCAGTACAGTGCGTGAATTCACAGGACGTCCCTACGAACTGATTGCCGCGACCTACTCGGATGATGGAACGCGCCTCGCGCTTCAATATGCGGATACCACCGTCGAAGTGGCGCGCCACATCCCGATTGAGGGCGATACAAACGACGACGGCTGCGTGGACGACGCCGACTTGCTCACGGTGCTGTTCCAGTTCGGGCAGACCTCCTATGGCTGGAGCGGCGACCTGAACCGCGACCAGCGCGTGGACGACGCCGATTTGCTGATTGTGCTGTTCAACTTCAGTAGTGGATGCTGAGGAACGACGAGTGCCGTTGTGTTTTCAAACAGAGCGGTTATGCCCATCGACAACGCCCGCGCAGGGGTGTCGTCGGCGGGGACGCTGACGCTACGTGGAGTGCGCGTAGCGTCAGCGTCTCGCTGGCGAACTGTATCGCTTGAAACGCCGATTGGTAAAGACTTTATGGCCACGGATAGACCGGCGTCTCCACGCGATACAACAGCGCCAGCACTGCCCACACTGCCGCCGAGAAGAACTCGCCGAAAAACATGCCCAGAAAGAACGGGCGCGCCCGCCGATAGAGCGGCATGCCCCCATAGCGCAGCAAGGGAGCCTTGATAAGCCACGCCACCAGCATCGAGAACCACAGCACAATCACGCCCCATGTCGCGCTCATGGCAAACCCCAGCGGGTGGAACGGAAAGCCCGGCAGCGCAGAGCGACCCCACGCTAATAGCAACGTCATGACGAACCCCAGCCCGAAAAAGAGTGGACGGAACGCCGGCACGGGCGTCTCGCCCCCAGACGGTGTCATAAACGGCGCGTTCTCCCGGAGGAATTGAGTCGGCTGACGCTCGTATACATAGCCGTACAAATTGAGCGCGCCGTAGGTATACGGTAGCCAGAGCTGGAACACAAAAGCAATCCCGATCGCCGCGACGATGCCCACGCCCAGCGCGAGCAGGAGTTTGCGCTTGTACCGGCGTGTCTCCTCGCCGAGTTTCTGCGCGTCCAGCATGCCCGTAATCGGAACCCCGCGCAAATCGCGAAACAGCGCAGCGTCCAGCAGCGCCATCGTCGTCAGGTTGCGCGGCGAAAGCAGCGAATACTTCTCCATCGTAATCACATCCATTGGCGTGAAGCAGCCTTCGGTAATCAGCAAGCCGCCCTCCGCCGTGCAACGCGCCATCACCAGCCCCTGCACCACCAGAAAAATCGCGAACACCAGCGCAGCAACCCACCAGTCCATCCCCGCCCACTGCGCCCAGAGCAGAATCACGAGAAACGCGCCTATCAGCCCCCAAAACGCCCAGCGGTAGGACATCAGCTCGCTGCCGGGCGGGGGCGGAGGCGCATCACCCTTCACCACCTGCCACACATACCGAAGATGATGCCGCGCTGTATACAACACATAGCCCGCTACTGCGAAAAACGCCCCCGAACAGAGCCACTTCACGAACCCCGCCGCCGCTGCATGCTTCGCCGTTGTCTCAAAGCCGTAAGTCAGTCCCAGAAACTCAAAGCCCTTGCTCAGCAAATAGAAAAACCAAAAGCGGAACAGCAACTCCGTCGGAATCAGAAAGAAAAAACCCACCGCCGCGAACGACAGATACAACGAGAACATCGTCATCTGGTCATAGGGCGGCGTCGTGAAGTAGTCCTTAAGCGGATAAACCAGTGTGATTTCGGGAATCGTGGGGATATT
>JAOAFW010000130.1 GCA_026416065.1 Fimbriimonadales bacterium | reverse complement strand
CCGTATAGCCGACCCCATCGATTACCACCCGACTGCCGGTTTGATGTGGGAAGGCTCTGGAACCGCACTCGGTTCAGGTAATACAGACGTCTTTGTCGAGACGACGAACATCACGGCTTCCGTGCTGGGAACAGGGCGTATTAGTTTCGGTTTCAAGTTCACCTCCACGGGGCAGCCTGTCTGGTATGGCTCCGGCTCAGGTAACGGCAATCAGATCGACATCTTTCGTGGCACAACGAACCTGACCGCCACGATTTTGGGTGCCAATCGTGACTCCGTCCCCGCCGCACTGAACGCGAATGATCAACTCCTCTGGGACGGTGCCGGCGCGAATCTGGGCGTCAATCGCGATGTGTTCCGCACGAATCTGAGCAATCAGACCACGACGAACCTGTCGCAGCCCGTGCTGGGGAACAATCGCTTCGCAACCGCCGTCGCGCTCAACGCGAATAGTGACGCCGTGTGGTATGGGAGTGGCTCCAGCAACACCGACTACAACGATGTCTTCTTCAACAGTACAAATGTCAGCTTTCCTATCATCGGCGGGGGCAATATCACCAACCCACGCGATGCCGTCGCCTACGATGTGAGCGGTAACAACGTGGTGTGGGTGGGACGCTCCACGACCACGGGGCAACTCTATGACTCCTTCGTGACCACCGTCAGCGGTGGTACAGTGAATATGAGCCAGACGGTGCTGGGCACAGGAAGGGATAGCTACCCCATCGATGTGGAAGGTTCCTCAGTGCTGTGGAATGGGATTGGAGCGAACACGAATAACTTCGATGTGTTCGTCACTCGACCGGGCACTACCCGAAACCTGAGTCAGCTACGCTTCAGTGGGGGCAGCACGATTGGCATACGCGAAGGCTATGGCGTCGGCGTGTTCACCAGCGGCAACGCTTTCTGGTTTGGCAAACATGCTACTACAAACGACAAACCGCACCTGTTCCACTATAACTGGTCCGCCGGGACAAACGGAACCAGCACCAACCTTGTGCAAGAGGCGGTGGGTAATCGCGATACAGAGGCGATCTATCTGGCGCACAACAGTTCAGAACAGGTCCTCTGGGCGGTGCGCGATAGCACTGGCAGTCGTTACGAAGTATATCTCTCCACGCCGCGCGTCGCTACCACGCTTCAGGGCACAGTATCTATCTCAGGCTTTTCAGGCAACACCTCGCAGATTGCGCTTACCATTCGCCAGTATGACCCCTACACCGGCGCGGTCGCGGCGACTCATACGGGCAACATGAACGCGAACTCGACCTATTCCATCGCCATAACGCCCGGCTTATATAACGGGCTGCGCATTACCGCGCCGCGCTGTCTTGCCCGAAACATTCCTGGGCTGCGCCGACTGCTTGGGGTCACCACGCTCAACTTTAGCCTCACACTCGGCGACATCAACGGCGATAACGTAATCGATGACGCTGACCTGCTGGAGGTACTGTTCAACTTTGGGAACAATACGACCAGCCCCGTTGACCTTAACGGCGACGGTATAGTGGATGACGCGGATCTGCTGATTGTACTGTTCAACTTCGGCGAACAAGGAGATTAAGCATGCGCATCAGCTGCGCGGCGTATTCGTACCGGGAGGCTCTGACCAACCGCGAGATGAGCGTCTCGGACTTCATTCGAACCTGCGCTGAGCTGGGACTGGACGGCGTGGAGCTGACAGGCTACTACTTTCCCGATACCAGCCGCGCCACGCTGAATGCTCTCAAGCGCGAATGTTTCCGCCACGGGCTGGCTATCGCGGGTACGGCAACGCGCAACCACTTTACACAGCCCGACCCTGACGCCCGCAAAGCCGAAGTGGAGAGTGTGAAGCAGTGGATTGACATCGCTGTCGCGCTGGGCGCACCGATGCTACGTATCTTCGCCGACAGGGGCATACCGCAGGGCGTGCCTGAGCGACAGGCGTATGACTGGTCGCGCGAGTGTATCGAACAACTGCTACCCTATGCGGAGATGCAGGGCATTGTGCTGGCGCTGGAGACCCACTGGGGCTTGACTGCCGATGCAGAGCGCACCCTGCGCTACGTGCGCGATCTCAAGAGCGATTATTTCGGTATCCTGCTCGACGGTGCAAATACTCGCGAGAACCACTACGAAATGATCGAAAAACTCGCGCCCCACGCTGTCAGCGTCCACGCCAAAACCCACTCGCGCAACTTGAAGGATGAGTTTTTCGAGCTGGACTACGAGCGTATCTTCCGCATGCTCAAAGCGACAGGCTATCGGGGCTATGTGGCGATCGAGTATGAGTACACTGATCCGCCTGCGCAAGCCATCCCGCGCTTTGCGAAACGCCTGCTTGCCCTGCGCGATAAAATGAGGAAGTAGGGGTATACTCTCGCTCCGGATGAAAGCCGTTGTACATTATGCGTTGGAACCGTGCAGTGTGGAGTTGCGCGAGATTGCCGAACCGACGCCGCGCACGGGAGAGGTGTTGGTGCGTGTGCGGGCAGTGGGAGTGTGTGGCTCAGACCTGCACCAGTATCACGGCACCCAATCGTGGAAGGTGAACGTCCCCGTCGTGCTGGGGCACGAATTTGCGGGTGTAATTGAAGTGGTGGGTGAAGGCGTGCAAGGCTGGAAGGTAGGCGACCGCGTCGCCTGCGAGACTGCCGCCGTAATCTGCGAGACCTGTGCCTACTGCCGCACGGGACGCTATAACTTGTGCCCGAGCCGGCTCGGCTTTGGCTACGGCGTAAACGGCGCGATGACCCGCTATGTGCGTGTCCCGGCGCGTATCCTGCATCGCATCCCTGATAACCTTAGTTACGAGGATGCCGCAATGACTGAACCCTGTTGCGTCGCCGCCCACGCCGTTATCGAGTGTTCCGCCCTGAAGCCGGGCGATTTCGTCGTGGTATTCGGTAGCGGACCAATTGGCTTGCTCTGTCTGCAGATGGCGAAGCTGTTCAGTCCCCGCAAGGCGATTCTGGTGGGACTCAGTACCGATGGCGAACGCCTGCATATTGCTGAAGCGGTCGGCGCAGATCAGATTTTATACGCCGACACCGACGATATCGAGGGGATTGTCAAACGTGCGGGTGACGGTCTCGGCGCAGACTTGGTGATTGATGCAGTCGGCGCGTCTGCGGTGCTGGAGCCGTGCCTGCGGATTACGCGCCCCGATGGACAGATTACCAAAGTCGGCTGGGGTCCTGAGCCGCTCAGCTTCAGCTTAGACCCGTTGGTGGGCAAAAACATCAAACTGCAAGGGACTTTCAGCCATACCTGGGCGACTTGGGAGCGTGTGCTTGCCCTTATGGGCGCAGGGATATTACGCCTTGCACCGATGCGCCGTACCTTCTTGCTGGAGGAGTGGCGCACTGCCTTTCAGGCCATGGAACAACGAAAAACGGTGAAAAGTCTGTTGGTACCTGAGTGAGGCAGGGAGAAACCCTCATAAGAACGGCAGGCGCGCCAGCCGCACGCCCATGCGCTGTCTCTTATACAC
>JAOAFW010000301.1 GCA_026416065.1 Fimbriimonadales bacterium | reverse complement strand
GTGAAAGTGGTCAGTCGCGTGAACGCGCCCGCGTTGCGCGCGCTGCAGACCCAGATTGGCGTAATCGAGGGCATCGAATCGCCCGCTGTGCAGGCTGAAATCGCCCAGATGAAGCAGCAGCAGGGACTGATACTCGCGTTCGGGCGTGCCTCCAATCCTGTGCAGAGAACGATTATCGTGCCCTACATGGAGCCAAAGCCCACGATACGCCCCGAATTTGAGGAAGCGAACGGGCTGAGAATCGTGCGCAACCGTCTGATTGTAGATTTGAAAGACTTTCTGAGCTTCGATGTGGCATTGGAGATTGCCGATCGGATCGGCGCGGAGCTGGTGGGGCATTTCCCCATCACGAACTCGTATGTGCTGGACTTGCGCCGCGCGCCCAAAGACCTGCAGGCGCTGGAGGCGATTATGGCGCAGGTGGGGCGCGACCCGCGCGTGGCGGAAGTCTGGCAGGACTTCGCGCTGGAGCTCAGGCAGGTGCGCTTTGCCGATGTGGATGTGGTGGATCGCTATCGGCACAACTACAATGCGAACCTGAATGGGCGCGAGGACGTGTGGGGCACCGACCGCATCCAGGCGCCCGGCGCATGGAACCTGATCGAGCGGTTCATAGGGCGCGACCGGCTCAACGCGGTGAAAGTTGCCGTGATGGACACAGGCTGTGACCATACCCATCGCGAGTTCACTGGAGTCGACCTGAGAAAGGTGGTCTACGGACACAAGGTAGGCGTCCGTATCGCAGGGCGTGAAGAGATACTCCCCTTACCTGCCTCCTTCGACGATAGCCAAGCCTACAACCTCGGCGACCCCGATGTTACCTATCAGCATGGCACTCGCGTGACGAGCCTAATCGGCGCGCGCAACGGGAATGTGCTGGATGCCAATCACAACGATCGGGGCATGAACGGTCTGCTGCACAATCCGATGAGCTACACTATCCAGGTCTATCGAGGCGGCGACTGGCACGAAGGCAACAGCTGGACAACCCACACGGAGTTCATCAGTGTCATCAACATGGCAGCTTTGACGCGCGCCTCCGTCATGAACGCTAGTTGGGGGCAGCCTCACCCAGTGAATCCCACAACGAGCGTGCATCGTAATACCATCCGAGTCGCGCTGCGTAAGTTGGCGCATCAGTTGAACCTGTTCAGGAATCGCTTACTGCTCGTGGTCGCGGCGGGCAATGAAGCGCAAAATCCTGACCCCGAAGGAATGCGAGGGTGGATTACTCCCTTTGAAGACCTGAATTTGAACAATACCCTAGACGCTGGCGAGGATTTTAACAGCAACGGAATCTTAGACCACGGCAACTATGTGGCAGCCTCGCTGGGCACGCTTCCGAATGTGATTACCGTCGGCGCGATAGGCGGGTCCGACAACCTTCCTGGCCCAGGACGTGATTGGGCGCGTGACGACCAGCGCGCCGATTTCTCCAACTGGGGCGTCCCAGTGCAGATTGCCGCGCCCGGAACCGATGTGTTCACTGCGGGTGGCGGTGACTTTGCCATTGGCGGAGCGCGTTTCTCTCGCTCCGATGGGACGTCTTTTGCCACACCGCTGACAGCTGGCTCGGCTGCGCTGCTGAAAGCGATTGCCCCGAACCTCACGCCTCAGGGAATGAAGAACTATCTGCTCAACACGGCGTTCGAGGTGAACACCACCGATGGCAACGGTAATATGATGGTCTGGAAAACGCTCAAGACCGGCTACGCCGTGCGCCAGCTGATGGTCGATCGGGGCATCATTCAAAACGACCAGCAGTGGACGGGCGTCTCGAAGGTGGTTTATGACGGCTTGAGAATGTTCGAGGTGCGCCGTGGCCCGAACGGGCGCGCGCAAGCGTTCGCCGACAGGGCGCTGCCCGGTCTCGGAGGCATAAAGCCCTCCTTGGCGCACCACGGTTCTGCGGTTATCTGGATTGCTGATGAACGCACCGTGAAACAACACTTGTTCGCCACGGGCGCAACGGGCAACCTCGTCGTGTTGAACCCAGGATTTCAGCTGGAACCCATCCTCGATGCCGCGCCCGATCTCAACTACCTGTTCGGCGTGAGAACTCTCGACGGTGATTGCAATCGACGCGTCGAGGTTTATGCGGGTCCCAACCGAGTCGCGGATACAGGTGACTTTAACATTTGTGCCTTCGGCATCTTCGGCGCGCGCGCCTGGCAACAATACTTCCTGCATAAGGCGGCATGGCGTCCAGATAGTCGAGCATGGGCGCTGGACTACTTCCACACAAACGGTGTAGGCAACGTGACTAATCAAGAGTGCCGCGCCTGGTGGGGTGACAATCCCTTCCCCGCAGCACCGCTCCCATTTCCGGGTTGCACAGGTACCGAGTTCCGATACCCTGCCTGGGCGCCTGACGGACGCGCCTATGCGGGGGGCAGCTCCGCCGTGGATCTTGACATAGCCTATTATAACTCTTCCCATCGGCATCTCTTCACACGCCGCGCGAATATCGCCAATTCGCCCCTCCGCTGGCTCCACTGGTCGCCCGACGGGAGCGAGTTGGGTTATCACGACGCGAACGGCATCAGTACCGTGCGTCGCGACTACCGCGCCATAGCCGACAGAAATCCCCTCATGCTTCAAGGGGGAATGCACGGGGTGTTCACCTGGCAGTGGTAGCGCTGCGACTATTCTTTCGAGGAGGCGATCAAAATGAAACGCATCGGTTTAGCCTTGTTGGTATGTTTCGGGCTGGGAAACACTGCCATCGCTCAGTACGACACCCGTATCTTTCAGGTCGATCAGGGCAGGCGCGTCCCGTTCCGTGCAAATGAGACTGCAAGCCGTTCCGGCGAATGGACCATCGTCGAATTCACAGTGGCAGGTTTTAACCCCGGCTTGGTCGTCTATGATGTGAACATCAACATTGATATGGTTCACTCGTGGGTCGAAGACCTGAACATCTGGCTGCGTGCGCCGTCAGGACGCCAAATCCAGCTCTTTGACGGCGATCAGATTCCCGGTGGTCCGCCGCGCTTCGATAACTTCGATAACACCTACTTTACTGACGAAGCGGCGACGCAGATTCAGGACGGCAATGCGCCTTACAACGGGGACTATCGCCCGCTGCAGGCGCTCAATGCATTCAAGGGCCTTAATCCCAACGGTACATGGCGGCTCTTCATCTTCGATAACTACTACGGCGACTACGGCTACCTCTACCGTCGGGGCGACCGTACCTTCGAAGCCGGGGAGGCGGGCGCGCCGCGCTGGCGCGGCCCGTTAGAAGATGGCGAGCGGCGCACCGAGTGGGGCGAGTACGCCTTCCAAGGCGGCACCTGGCTGGAAATCACCGTGCCGGAGCCTGCCAGTCTGATGGCGCTCGCGCCTGCGCTGGGATGGCTGTTCCTGCGACGACGGCGTCGCTAAAGCCCTGTCACCCAACCTGCTCACATGCGTCCCGCTTCCCATACGGGAAGCGGGACTGTTTCTACGCCTGTAGGGGCGAACCTCGTGTTCGCCCCCCCAGAGACAGCAGTAGGAGGCAGCTCCACTTGAGGTATAGTCTAATAGGCACAGCCCGCACGGAGAGGCGCGATGGAAACACGCACGGAGGCAATATTAGACGAGTTGCGCGAGGCGTTGCAACAGCCCAACGGCGCGCTACAGCAATTATTAGAAGAATATGCCCCGCAAGACATCGCCGAAGCGCTCTCCCTGATGGACAGTCCCGCCGAGCAAGCTCATGCCCTGCTGCAGATGGACGACGCCGTCGCCTCCGCCATTATCGAATACCTCGACCCCCCTGTAGTGGACGAGATTTTCCAGCATATCCCCCTCGAAAGAGCTGCGCGCCTGCTGCAACTCATCCCCGCCGACGACGCCGCGCAAATCATCGACGAACTCGACGAGGCGAAAGCTGAGGCACTGTTGCAACAGATGCCTGCACCCGAAGCCCGCGAGGTGCGCGAGCTGCTGGAGTACCCTGAAAACACGGCGGGACGCCTGATGGTGCGCCAGTATGTGCGCGTGCGTCCCGACTGGACTGCCGAAATGACCCTCGACTATCTCCGACAGGTGGGCAGCGAAATCGAGACGATTTATTATCTTTATGTGGTGGACACACGTCAGCGGCTGGTGGGCGTCTGCTCCCTGCGCGATGTGGTGATTGCTGACCCTGCCAAGCGCGTCGAGCAGATTATGGAGACCGACCCCATCGTCGTCCAGCCCGAAACCGACCAGGAAGAGGTAGCGAACCTGCTTTCTAAGTATGACCTGCTTGCCGTACCTGTCGTGGACGAGCTGGGGCGCATGCTGGGCATCGTGACGGTGGACGACGTGGTCGATATCCTGGTGAGTGAAAGCACAGAGGACGTGCTGAAGCTCGGCGGTGTGGAGGCGACCGAAGAGCCGTACTTCCGTCAGCATCCGTGGGATCTGGCTCGAAAGCGCGTGCGCTGGCTGGTGTTCCTGTTCGTAGCGCAGCTCTTTTCCGGCGCAGTGCTACGCAACTACGATGAGGCGATTCAAGAGGTCACTGCGCTGGCGTGGTTTATCCCGTTGCTGATTGGCTCAGGGGGCAACGCAGGAGCGCAGACCACCACCACCATCACCCGCGCGATTGCGCTGGGCGAGGTGCGCTGGCAACACATCCTGCGCGTGGTGGGACGCGAACTACGCACCGGGCTGCTGCTGGGCGCGCTGATTGGCGTGATAGGTATCCTCAACGCGCTGTTCTGGACGCGGCTGGGCTACGACTGGGACAAGCAGCTCAGCATCGCGCTCACGGTGGGGCTGGCGCAGGTAGGCATCATTACCATCGCCACCACCGTCGGCGCGACGCTGCCCCTGATTGCCAAGCGGCTCAACATCGACCCCGCCGTGATGTCCGCGCCGTTCATCACCACCGTTGTGGACGCCTCAGGGCTACTGCTCTACTTCACGCTGGCGCAGCTAATAGTGTTCCGCTAAGGTACGAATTTCAGTGCACGCAGAGCTCACCACCACTGCACGACAGCCTATGTCCTTGGGGAGTGTCTCAAGTCGCCTTGAGAAGGTCTGTATTTTGAGTTGCAGGAAACTTCCCGCTTACCTCGAACAACAAAAATAGATGAAGCTCTACCTCTACACAGATGGTTCCTCGATAGGCAATCCGGGCAAGGCGGGCGCGGCGTTTTTGCTTAAGGACGAATCGGGCGCGACGGTGGCGCAGGGCTGTGAGGCGATTGGTGTCGCCACGAACAATCAGGCGGAGTACCGTGCGCTCCTGAAGGGACTGGAAGCAGCGCGTGGGGCAGGTGCAGACGCCCTCGAGTGGTTCTCCGACAGTGAACTGCTGGTACGGCAATGGACGGGGGCGTATAAAATCAAAGATCCCCAGCTGCGCGCCCTGATGGAGAACGCTCGCAAACTGGCGGAGGGGATACAGATTATCCCGCATGCCGTGCCGCGCAACAGCCTACCCGAAATGGAGACTGTAGACAACTGGGCGCGGGGCGTCGCACTGGGGCGATTGAAAGCTGCCTCAGGCGACACAGTGCCCTAAATCGCTGGCTCGCCGCGCTCTTCGGTGCGGATTCGAATCGCATCCGTGTAGGGCAGCACGAAAATCTTGCCGTCGTCGGATTGCCCTGTGCGAGCGTGCTGCAAAATTGTCTCGATGATCGACTCTACCATCGCGTCGGACACCACCATCTCGAGGCGCAGGCGGATGGGCAAGCGAATCAGCGTCTCTTCGCCCAGCCATGTCTCGGCAGGCGGGCTGTTGCCGCAGCCGCGTACCTCGCTGACCGTCATGCCTGTGACGCCCAGCTCGTTCAGCGCGGTTTTCACCTCTTCCAGCTTGTGTGGGCGGATGATGCAGTCGATTTTCTTCATGTCGTAATTAGCGTGGGGCAGGCGGCGAACTCCTCGCGCGTTTCGGGGTAGTCCAGCACATAGTGCAGCCCGCGGCTTTCCTTGCGGGCGAGCGCGCTGTGGGTAATCAGCAGGGCGCAGGCAACGAGATTTCGCGCCTCACATGACTCGACGGTGGGGGACAACATCCGATAGGCGGCTTCGATTTGGGGTGCGAGCTGCTCCAGCTCACATCGTGCCTCGTTCAGGCGTTGCACTGTGCGCACGATGCCCACCTTCTTTTGCATCACTTTGCGGATTTGCAGGCGGTCGGCGTCCCAGTTATAGGCGTGGTCGTGGATTTCGGGCGCAGGTTCAATCGGGGGCAGTTGCGCCATGATACAGGAGGGTTTGGGCTTGGGCGGCAGCTCATCGAGGCGCGTGGTCGCGTGCAAGGCGGCGCGCTCAGCGAACACCAGCGCCTCCAGCAGTGAGTTGCTCGCCAAACGGTTCGCGCCATGCACGCCCGTATACGCGACCTCGCCGCAGGCGTACAGGCGTGGGATGGTCGTGCGCCCGTCCAAGTCCGTCCACACGCCGCCGCATGTGTAGTGCGCCGCTGGCACGACGGGAATAGGCTCTTTCGTGATGTCCACGCCGTACTGCAGGCAGGTGTGGTAGATGGTGGGGAAGCGTCGCTGCACGAACTCAGGATCTAAGTGCGTGATGTCCAGAAACACACACGGGTCGCCCGTCTTTTTGAGTTCGGCGTCGATCGCGCGGGCGACGATGTCGCGCGGGGCGAGTTCCGCGCGCGGGTCGTAGTCGGGCATGAAGCGATAACCGTCGCGTCGGCGCAAAATCCCGCCCTCGCCGCGCACGGCTTCCGAAATCAGGAACGAGGGCGCGTCGGTGTGGTACAGTGTAGTAGGGTGGAACTGGATAAACTCCATGTTGCCCATTGTCGCGCCTGCGCGCCAAGCCATCGCAATGCCGTCGCCTGTGGCAATCAGTGGGTTGCTGGTGTGCAGGTAGACCTGTCCGCAGCCGCCCGTCGCGAGCAGAACCGCCTTTGCACGAATTTCAAATAGATCGCCTGTGAGCGTATCCAGTACCTGCACACCTGCACACGCGCCGTTTTCGACAATTAAGTCCAGCGCCTGATAGTGTTCCAGCACGGTGATGTGTGGGGTCCTGCGAGCGGCGATAAGCAGCGTGCGCTCAATTTCGTAGCCGGTATGGTCAGCGGCGTGAATAATGCGGTTGCGCGAGTGTCCGCCCTCTTTGCCCAGCGCGATGCTACCATCGGGATTTTTATCGAACTGCGCGCCGAGTTCAATCAGCCAGTGGATGAGGCGCGGACCGTTTCTGACCAGCACTTCCACCGCCTCGCGGTCGCATAGCCCCGCGCCTGCAGTAAGCGTATCCTGCAGGTGCAGCTCCCACGAGTCATCCTTGCCGATGGCGGCGGCGATACCGCCCTGCGCGTAGTTCGTGTTCGACTCCGAGCGTTGCTTTTTGGTGAGAATCGCCACCGAGCCGTGCGGCGCGGCGTTAATGGCGAAGGTCAGCCCCGCCATGCCGCTGCCCAGCACCAGAAAGTCATACTCCATCCTTGCCTCCGCGAGTCGCCTGACCGTTTACGCACAATGCTTCTTCAACGGCGTGGTACGACAGCACGGCGAGTTCCTGCAGGAATGAGACATTGCGCACATGCACATGCTCAGGCACGCGCAGGATGGTGGGCGCGAAGTTGAGGATGCCCGTCACGCCTGCCTCCACCAGCAGGTCGGCGACTTCCTGCGCGGCATGGGCGGGCACAGCGATAATCCCCAGTCGCGCTCCAATCTCGGCGTTCACCTCTTTGATGCGGGCGATGTCCTCAATCATCAAGTCGCCGAACGGACGCCCGATTTTGACGAAGTTGTTGTCGAACACGGCGGCGATGCGCAGGCGGTGCGCCCGAAAGTTGGGGTAGCCCACCAGCGCGGAGCCGATGTTGCCTGCGCCCACCAGCAGAATCGGCTGCTCCTCATCCAAGCGCAGGATGCGCTCGATACAGTGGATGAGTCCCGACACCGAGTAGCCCACGCCGGGCTTGCCGAACTCGCCGAAGTAGGAAAGGTCTTTGCGGAACTGCGCCGCACTGATGCCTGAGTGCTGCTCCATCTCCTGCGACGAGAGGGTCTGAATGCCCGCTTCGTGGGCGTCCAGCAACACGCGCAGGTAGATGGCTAAGCGTTCTAAGGTCGGAATCGGCACGCGCGTCTCGGTCATAGGCGTTCGAAAAGCATCGAGCAGGCGGTCTGCCTGCTCGATGGGGTTTTACTGAACTTCTTCGATGAGCGCGAGCGCGTCTTCGAGTTCGAGTCCCTGATTACGGCGCAGGTCTTCGATGCGCTCACCGATGAGTCGGAGTTTGCGCAGGGCGCGCAGCTCCAGCTGGCGCACGCGCTCGCGCGTGATTTTGAGTTCCGCGCCAACCTCTTCGAGGGTGCGCTGATGTCCGTCGTCCAGTCCGAAGCGTAGACGCACCACATCGCGCTCACGCGGCTGCAGCTTCTCCAGAATCATATCGATCTGCTCGCGCAGGATTAGCCGCGCCGTCACATCTTCAGGCGTGGGCACGATGTCCTGCGACGGGATGAACTCGCCGAGCGTGGCGTTGTCGCGTTCCCCGACAGGGCTCTCGATGGAGATAGGCTCCACCGCTGCGCGTCGAATCTCACGCACGCGCTCAACGGACATTTTGGTCTCCGCCGCGATTTCCTCGTCGGTCGGCTCACGCTGCAGAATCTGCTGCAGACGCAGTTCGGTCTTGATGACCTTGTTAATCAGCTCCGCCACGTAAACAGGGATTCGAATCGTGCGGCTGTTGTTGATGACCGCGCGGGCGATGGCGCGCCGAATCCACCATGTAGCGTAGGTGCTAAAACGGAATCCGCGGTCGGGATCGAACTTCTCGACGGCGCGAATCAGCCCCAAGTTACCTTCCTGAATCAGGTCTGCCAACGAGATTCCGCGCGAGGCGTACCGCTTGGCGATGCTGACCACGAGGCGCAGGTTCGATTCGATCAGGCGTCGCTTCGCCTCTTCGGCTTCTTGAATGCGTACAATCAGTTCCCACTCGGGGAGATTCGCCGCTTTCGCCCACTCCTCATCGCTAATACTTTCGGGGGCGACCTTACGCTTCTCTGCCAGTTGTCTGCGAATCTTGTAAAGTCGTTCCCCCTCTTGCACCTGCTGTGAGAAGCGAATCTCCTCTTCGGGAGTGAGCAGTTGTGAACGACGGCTTTGCAGCATCCAGAGTTCAATCTCGACGCTGTCTTCCTCGTGTGGTGTCTCTTCGCCGACTCCGCCCCAGAAATCGACCTCTTCTTCGCCGCCCAGCTCGTCGCCCAGGTCCAAACTACCCAAGCCCAGAGACGAGAAGTCTTCTTCCAGCGTCTCCAGTTCATCCAGATCGGATGTATCCATTTCCAAGCCGAGCGGATCGTCATAAAGCGTATCCCGCCCCGCCTTGTTCAGACGAGCCGTTGCCTGCGTATCCATCAAAATATCCATCTCCTCATCCAATACGGGCACTTCGATAACACCTCCTGTTAGTATAGCGCAACTTGTGAACTCGTTCACAATCTCGCCAGAGTGTTTATTTCTATATAGGCGTTCGTACCCCGAGAGACTATACGATTCGCCCTTAGATATGGTTCCGTGCGCTCCGACGCCGAATCTTAATTATAGCCTCACTGTCGTGTTTCCTGCTATGTTTGCGTCTTTTGCGCAGGATTTCACGGGATTCCCGCCCCCATCGGCGACAGCCCCTAAAATTATAGCAAGAATTGGCGCATTTGTCAAGGGGTTGGACGGTTATATAGGGGGAATTCGGGTTAAAATCCACTACTTGTAGGATTGGTGTCTTTAATTGTTCCTATTCCTGTCTCAAATAGGTTTCCAGTTTTTGTCGCAAGAGCTCGCGGGCGCGGTGGAGCCGTGCCTTCACTGCAGCCTGCGTGATACCGAGTTTCTCGGCGGTCTCTTCAGTGGATAGCCCCTCGATGTCGCGTAGCTGTAGTACGGGGCGCAACGAGTCGGGTAGTTCTGCCACCGCCTGTTGCACTCGCTCGCGCAGGTCGTTCTCGATGGCGATGGCTTCAGGATCTTGGGCGTGCTGGTCAATCAGCTGGCGCAGGATGGCTTTGCCTTCTTCGCTGCTGAGCGGGTCGTCGAGCGAGTAGAAGCGGTCTAAGTCGCGGCGGGCACGGATGCAGAGCCGTCGTGCGATGGTGTAGAGCCACGTAGCGAAGTTGGCGTCGCCGCGAAACTGCTGCAACGCTTTGAAAGCGTTCAGTAGCGCGTCCTGCAGCACATCGTGCGTGGTGTCGGGGTTGCCGCCGCACGCCCGCAGCAGTGATTTGAACACTTTGTCCCGATGGCGCGCCCAGAGCCTGTCGAAGGCGCGGTCGTCGCCTTGCTTCGCCGCTTCGATCAGATAGATGTCTTCGGTCATGGTCACGTTAAATTACGGTTTTGCGCCAAAGGTTTGCACCTCGCCTGCCTGAGTCGTCAGCGTTGGGTAGACCACCATGTTGACGTACCTGCGCAGGTACGCGCCGCCGCCGTTGCGCGCCTGTGTTTGCGCTTTGCCCAGCGATTCCAGCCACGCTGGGTTGAACATCAGCTCAGCGCGCTGGTAGATTTCGGGGTTCAGCGCGTAATCCCACAGCACCACGCGCTTGCCCTCTTGGCGGGCGTTTTGCAAGGTGGTCTGAAAATCGGTTTCGGGCTGCTTCCAGCAGCTGGCGTCGATTGCCTGCGCCCTGCCTGCAGCGTAGTAGCGCAGCCACTCGGTGAGGCGAGTGCTCGCGATGAGTACGTCGCCTTCCCTGATCCCGGTCGAGAACGCCGCCGCTTCTTGACGTTCGCTGTCGTGTTCGTCTGAGCGCAGCGTCGCGACCTTCATCAGCCCAAACACAAGCATAATCGAAGCCAGCACGGGCAGCGCAAGTGCCACACGACGCGCGTCTTCCTCCACATAGCTGCCCAGCCAGCCGCCTAAACCTGCAATCGCCCAGAAAAGAGTCCACAGATAAAACGCCTGCCGGTCGCCTTGCCAGAGGACGAGAACCAGCAACGAGAACAACAATGTCCAGCCTCCCAGACCGCGCACCGCGTCGACGAGCCGATCCGTCGCCACGCGCTCGCCCGAAAAACGAATGGTCATCAACACAATCAGAAACATGAGCGATACCAACAAGAATGCGCCCTTGATAAGCGTGACGAATCCACCGCCCAGATAGTATTGGTACACATCACGCACGCGGAAGGGCTGCCCCAGCGCGATGAGGCTGTTCTGAACCTGTTCGCCCAGCGCGCGCCAGTATAACCCACTGAATCGGGGGATATCGATCTGCGATGCGCCCTCGCCTGTCCAGAACCATTCTACAACGGAGGGTTTGGGGCGCGTTGCGCCACCGACCTGTACTTCCGCAGGCAGCACAGCGAAATAGACAGCGAGATAGCCCACCAGCGCAACGCCGATTGCCGCTCCCAGCAACCCTGCGCCGCCCCCGCGTCGCAACGCCAAAATCCCTGCTGCCAACGCCGGTACCAGCGCAAACAGGTTCACCAGTCCCAAAATGCCCCCCAGCACGCCCAAGCGCAGTCCACCCGCAGCATCCAGCTCGCGCCCTGCCAACCAGCGCATTACGCTCAGTCCCCACCACGCCGTGAGTAGAAGCGCGAGCGACGCCACCGGCAACATCGACGCGCTTACCCACGCGACATTCGCCCCGTAAAACAAAAAGGCAAGCCAGCCACTCAGTCCCGCACCTAAACCTACCAGGCGGAGGACACGGAACAGTATCAGCCCAGAAAACCAGATACTCAGCGCGCTTACGATTTGAGCGGCGTCCACCAGCGGCATGACGAACTTCAGCGGCAGAGTGACGAGCCAAAGCAACACGATACCCAGCACGCTGTGCCCGCTCCACCACGTGGTGGAGGCGCGGCTGAACCCCTCGGATGCCGCCGCAATCTGGCGAAGACCTTCGTAGTCGATATAATACGAACGCAGAATAATATTCAGCAAGGCGTATAAGCCGCTGAAAACCCACATCCCTATGGGGATTCCTATTAGTTCCTTCCTGAGCATCGGTTCACTCCGTGTAAGTGGCGATATGGCGCAGCAGTTCTTTCACCTGTTCGCGCGTCGGCTGTACGGGGTTGAACAGGATGGAGCCGTCGGCGAGGGTCAGGTCGGTCAGCGTCTCCAGGTCGCTCTCGGAGACCTCCACGCCCACATCGATCAGGTGCGCCGGGATTCCGACCTCGCTCATCAGCTGGCGCACGCGCAGCACAGCATCTTCGGCGGTGAAGGCTTTATCCCACATCCAGCCCTGCACCGCCGCGCCGGGCATCGGCACGACTTCGGCTTCGACGCTGGCGTAGCCCATCACCTGCGCAATTTGCTCAAAGCGCGCGCGCTGGCTCTCCAGATTAAAGTGCATTGCGACGGGCAGGGCGAGCGCACAGCACAAGCCGTGCGGCAGGTCATACAGCCCGCCTATCGCGTGCGCCATCGCGTGCGCCAGCCCGACCATGCTGTTGTTGAACGCTGCGCCGGCAACCGTAGCGGCGAACGCCATCGCGCCGCGCGCCTCCATATCCGCCACACCGTTTTCAACCGCACGCGGCAGGTAGCGCGTTATCAGCCGAATCGCCTCAAACGCCAGCAAATCTGAGAACGGGTTCGCCTGTAGGTCGACAATCGCCTCGATCGCGTGGGTGAGCGCGTCCATGCCCGTCTGCGCCGTCGCGGCGGGAGGTAGGTTGCGCGTCATTTCGGGGTCGACAATCGCCAGGTGCGGCGCGAGGTAGCGGCTCAGCACGGGCATCTTCTGGTGCTTCGCCGTATCGGTGAAC
>JAOAFW010000299.1 GCA_026416065.1 Fimbriimonadales bacterium | reverse complement strand
GTGACCGAGCGCACGCGCGAGATTGGCTTGCGCAAGGCAGTTGGAGCGCAGAAGTGGCATATCATGGTGCAGTTCCTGATCGAGTCGGCGACACTGGCGACGATTGGCGGGCTGATCGGCATGGCAGCGGGCTGGGGCTTGGGCGAACTGATCGAGTTCGCGACGAAGCAGTCGGACGCTTTTGGCGAGAACGGGCTGACCTTCTACTTCCCCCTGTGGGCGGGGATTGGGGCGTTCCTGTTTTCGGCGTCGGTGGGCGTGGTGTTCGGCTTGTATCCTGCCTGGCGCGCGGCGAACTTGGATCCGATAGTAGCGCTCCGATATGAATGAAAAACGCGCGCCCGCGCGTTTCTATCGCGCGCCGCGCGTTTTTAACGCATACCCGCGCGTTTTCGATAGCGCGCGGCACGCCCCTTAGGCTGAGACGCCTCCAACACGCCGCGCTCCACCAAGCGATTCAAAAGTCGGTACGCCTGATGGGGCGAAAGATTACATAGCGCCGCTGCCTGCTGGCGCGAGATAGTCCCGTGTTGCTCCAAGTACTCCAGAATACGCTGTTCCGCCTCATCGACGGGCGTCGTCGCGTGGGGCAACGCCAGCTCCTGTTGTGCGTAAGGGCTGAGGCGATACTGTAAGCCCATGCGTGGAGGCAGCGTGATCAGCTGACGGCGTTGTAAGTGTTCTAATGCTGCCTGCGCCGCAGTGGTCGATTTCTGAATCGCGCGTGCCGCCTCTTGCAACGTGACCCCGCCATGCTCTATAGCCACGGAGAGCAAGATGAGCTCGTCTAAGCTCAGCGGTTCGCCCTGAAGCTCTTGTTCCGCAAGGTAGCGCACGAGGGGCAGGCGTGCCGCCCCGTCGTACAGCGCTACCACAACATCGGTTTCGGTAGTGCGCCCGTAATCGGGAGCAGGGCGTCCATAGCGTAGCTGCTCGTAGAACATCATGTCCACGCCGCGTGCGGTGCGCTCGACGACGCCAGCGCGTTTGAATGCGTCTGCCAAGAGGGGATTGCGCGGGCGCGGCGGTGCAACCAGCAGATTATCCAGTCGTACACCCTCTGGGAAACCGCCCGGATTGGAGACCTCGATCCGATCGGGATGCCACTGAATATGCACTGCGCCCGTTCGAGTGTAGTCGCGATGCACCAGCGCGTTCGCCACGGCTTCGCGGAAAGCACGTTCGGAGTAGTCGGGTATGCCGATGCGCGTTGCGCCGATGAAAATCTCGGTTTGCTCTCGGTGGCGAGCACGAAAGCGCGTCATCAACTCGTCGATGAGGCGCAGCAAGGGGTAGCGGAAAAACTCGTTGGTCTCCACGCGCACGCCCGACAACACCTGAAATGCGACCTCGTGCGTCGGTATGTACCGCCGAATCGCCTCCTCACGCCCGAATAACAGGAGCGCCAGCACGCGGATTGCTTGCGGTTCATGGTTTGCCTCGATTGCGCCTAACGATTTGGCTAACTCGATATCGGTCAGCTCCAGCAGCGCGGCGTCGCCTTGCCCTCGGCTCTCGCGAATGAAGCGTCGGAACCGTTCGAACTCCAGCGGGTCGAGGTCGCGCCAGTGCGCTTCGGGGACGGGCAACGCGGTGTAATCCATCACGCCGCGCGTGGCTAAGAACGCCTGCATCTCGTGGAAGTGGTAGGGTAGGCATTCAGGCGCGCCGCGTCCGCCGATGGCACGGCGCAGGTAGCGTCCGCTGGCAGTCCCAACGGGTCGGTCGGCAAGCGGCACGCGCACTACAATCACCAGTTTGTCTTCAGCAGACACGAACTCCACTTCGCATGTGAGCGCGGGGCGTGTGCGCCCTGCACTCAAAGCCTGCAGCTGCGCGGGCTCGCGATACTGC
>JAOAFW010000099.1 GCA_026416065.1 Fimbriimonadales bacterium | reverse complement strand
GGCGCTGGCACGTCGTGCGGGGTGGCTCGGCGGCGCGCTCAGGCGTGCCCAGTTAGGAGTCATGTTTCTCACCGCCGGCGCGTTGGGATTGAGTGTGCTTGCCGCGCCCTCGGGGATGTGGGGCGTGGTTGTCCTCTACGGCATCGGGTTTGGGTTGACCTTCCCCGCCGTGCATCTGACGGCTTTTGAGAACGCGCCCGACACGATGCGCGGGGTGAGCCTTGCGCTGCTCCACGCGGTCTACTCGCTGGGCTATGTAGCGGGACCAGTTGCAGCGGGCTTCGCAGGAGCAGCAAACGCAGGCTATGTGGGCGCGTTCGTGGGCGCAGGCGTATTAATCTTCGCGCTTACCCTGCGACGCTAACCCTCTGAGGTTGTTTGTCGCTACAGGAATCAAGAGAGTTGTGTCCAAATGCTTACAGGATATGACCGACCGTCAGTGGTTGCTCTTTCTCACCCTGCTGCCCGATGTAGGGCGCAGGACGCTGCGCCAAGTGCTGGAGCGTCAACAGGTGCGCCGCGAGACACCGGAAGAAATCCTTCGCCTGCCCGTTGAGACACTCCAGAATGAGTATGGTCTGCCCTCGCGGGCAATACAAACTCTTCGTGAAGAGAAAGAGCAACGCTTTGAGTCGACGAGGCGATTAGAGGCGCACCTGACACGCTGTGGAGTGCGCTGGATTAGCTTTCAGGACGCGGCTTACCCCGACGCGCTGGACGACATGCCTGAGCCGCCCCCCGTGCTATTTTTGTACGGCAATCATTCCCTGTTGCAGGAGTCAAGTTATGCGTTGCTGGCGTCGCATACCGTCTCCGCTCAGGGGCTACACGAGCTGGAACTGCTGGCGAACGCGCTGCTGGAGCAGGGTATTACGCCGATTGTAAGCGCGACGCAACCTGCCTATCAGCGTGCGTTGTTGTGTGCGGTGCGGCGGAGCGCGCCATATATACTGGTTCTCGATCGGGGATTGCTTAGCGCGTTCGGAGAAGATTTGCGTAAGGAGCCACTCAAACAGGCGCGTATCTGGCAGGCGGAGTTTAACACGGAACGCGCCCTTGCGCTCAGCCCGTTCCGTCCCCGCGACGGCTGGGTCGCCTCCAGTGGCAGGTATCGCGATGCACTGATAGGCTATCTGGCGAGTGTAGTCTTCGTGGTGGAGGCGCGCCCGGACGGGTACATCGTACATCTTTGCCGAGAGTTACTGCGACAGGGGCGCACGGTGTATGTCATGGCGCAACGTAGCAGCAGCCTGCCCGGCAATCAATTGATACTGGAAGCAGGCGGGACGCCGTTCGGAACAGAGAACCTGTAAAAATACGAGTTTTTTGCTCCACATCCTAAGAATGGCATATCCCTTACCGATAATCTATGGCGGTTATGAAGCCGTGGAGACAACGCTGGGGTTGTTCTTTGATTGTGGGGGTGGCAACCACTATTGTTGTGTTCACAGGTATGTTCGCGGTGCTACATCACATCCACACTCAGGCGTTGGGGTACTTCCGTGATCAGCTTCATCACCGATTAATCTCCGTGGCTTCTGTCGCAGCCACTATGGTGGACGCAGAGCGACATCTTTCACTGAAGATAGAGGACACCAATACACCTGAGTATCAAAAAATGCTGGAACCACTTTTCAAAATTGTTGAGGCAGATACTGATATTATCTACTTATATACCATTGCCCTCAAGGAAGGGAAGGTTTATTTTATGCTCGACCCGATGCCCCCCGATGATTACGATGGCGATGGCGCGATAGACCCGACCCACCCTTGGGATGAGTATCGCGAAGCGTCCGAAGAGTTCTATCAAGTGTTCACTACAGGAAAACCTCAAGTGACCGACCTCTACAC
>JAOAFW010000418.1 GCA_026416065.1 Fimbriimonadales bacterium | reverse complement strand
AGCATGGCGAAGTTCCACCGCCCGCTGTGCCCCGACTGCCAGCGCCGCGCGCAACGGGCGTAGCACGAGCGTCTCGCTCGCGCGGTATCTGAGCGGGACGCTCCTGCCAACTTCTTTACTCCAAAGGCATGCAGGTGGTATAATCGTTCTGGTTCGCATCGCCCGAAACAGGGCTATGACCATCTCAGCAAAGACGCTGAACTGGCTGGAACGGTGCTTCGCACGCGCTTTGCGCTACTTTCGCAGGAAAGGACTGTCGCAACCCGACGCGGAGGACTGCGCCGCGGAGGTGCGCTTGCAGCTTTTATGCTGCCTGCAGCGCGGCGCGACTCTTTCTGACGGCTACTTCCTCGCAGTGGTGCGCGGTTGCTATGCAGACTTCGTAGCGACCCAGGCTGCCCATCCGCCCACCTTGCCCTTAGAAGCGGTGCTGGCGGGGTTCGGCACGCCGGCAGCGGACTTAGACGGGAATGGAACCACGGACGACGCGGATCTGTTGTTGGTGCTGAGCAACTTTGGAGCGGAGGGCGCGCCTGCGTTTGCAGGGAGCGTGCAGGCGCCGACAGGGAGCTTTTCCACCTCGCTGACGCTGGAGTTGAGCGATTGGGCAGGTTCTGCGCAGTCGGTGAAAGTGCAGCTCAAGCCTGTGGGCAGCGAGGATGATCGGAATGTGCCGATTTTTGAGTTCACGGCTTCTGTGGGCGGCGCGCCCCAGAATGTTCCGCTGACGAACTTACCTGCGGGCATTTACACGGTGCGCGCGTTCCCTGCAACCCCTGGACGCTGGCTGCGCGCCGAGCTGAGGGAACCGTTGGTGGTGGGGGGCGCAGTGGGCGCGCCTGCGGCGCACGTACCTGCGCCCGTGTGGGCAGAAGAGGTCATTCCTACGGATAGCGCGCCGTCGGGTGGACTGGGTCCCTCAAGCGCCAGCCGTGTGAACCTTGCTTCGGGCGAGTACGAGAATGTACCCCCTGCGGATGTCAGCGTGAGCAACCCCAAAGGTCCCGATGTAGCTTTTGTGCGCCGTTACTCCTCGTACCTTGCTAAGCAAGGCTACGCTTCGCCGGGTCTCTCGCTGGGCTGGGTGCATCAGTACGACCTGCGCATAGAGGGCGCGCTTGGCAGCTGGGGTGTCATGAACCTGATTTACCCTAACGGAGCGCGGGAAACCCTGACGCCCGAACTCGCGGGCGGAAGCCCCACAGGTAAGCTGATACCCCCTGCAGGCGCGCCCTACTGCGGAGCGGGCACACCCACCAACCAGATTGGACGCTGGGATCCGATTGTCATCGTGCAGCGTGATAACTCCAAGTGGATTTTCCGACCTCACACCGTGGGAACGAACAATCGGATCACATACCGGCTGACGAATATCGTAGACCGAGCAGGCAACTTCATCGTCTTGGCGTGGGACACGGCAGGGCGACTGCAAACCGTTTCGCGCAGCGACGGGCAACGCCTGCTGGAGTGCGAGTATGTGGAAGGAACCCTTCGCACGGTTAAGGTGTACAGCACGGCAGGGAGCGTTTACGCCCGCGTGCTGCTCGAGTACACGAACGGTTTGCTCACGGGCGTCAGTCAGGTCACCGAAGGTGCGACTGCGCCGTTGCGCTGGCGTTATCGCTACCGAACTATCGCGGGTGTACCCCTGATTGAAGTGGTCAGCACTCCAGACCCATCGGCAGGCGCGAACACTTTGGCATCCCACGCAATCGGATACGCCTCTCAAGGCGTCGTACAGATGATGGTCGACGCCAACGGGCATGCCCGTACCTACCAGTACGGCGGCGTACAGACGAGTGTCAAGGTCTACAACCGCACCACAGGGCAAGTGGACTTCCAGTGGACGCAAAAGATTGGCGACTTGAATGTGAACGCAGGGCTAGTGGACGCCGCACAAAACAGCAGTAGCATAGCGTATGCAAACCACTATCTGCCCACGACCTACACCAACCGCGAGGGACAAACCTACCAGATTATCTACGACCTCTACGGGAATGTGCGCGAGATTATGACGCCGCGTGGCAACAAGATTGTCTACACCTATGACTACCCGCCTGACTATCCCTGTTCACCCGTGCGCCAGATTACCGTCACTCAGATTGGCGAGAACAACGCAGTGAAGCTGCCCACACGCTATGTGTTCTACCAGCAGACAGCGCCTGTACAGGGTGTTGCCTGTCTCTTATACACATCT
>JAOAFW010000417.1 GCA_026416065.1 Fimbriimonadales bacterium | reverse complement strand
AGATGTGTATAAGAGACAGCGATAAAGTCCCACACCAGCTCTGTGCGCGGGTTGTTGCGCGCCTCGGTGAGATAGTACCAGTCCCAGCTCCAGTCCTGGAAGGTGTGGGTTTTAGTGACCACGCGCGTCGGCGAGCGCGTCGCATCGAGAAACTCGCCCAAGAAGCGGATGCGCACGATTACGCGCGTCGGCTCTTTGCGCTGGTTCTGCACACGCACCACGACGCGCTGTTTGGGGCGTTCCGAATCCGCTGCCGTCCTCATCAGATGCAGGTTCGGTTCATAGCCCGAAACAACTATGCCAATCCCGTGCGCGGGTCCCGTGATCAGGTACGCCTCGTCGCCCGGCTCGGTACGGAACAGGATGTCCTGTCCCTGCGGCGCGCCCTCTTTGAGAATGAGCGCGGAGCCAGTTGTCCAGGGGGTGGTTCCCGTGTTGCGCAGGATGTACGCCTCGTGGACTTCGTCGCGGAAACGGCGCGCCTGCGCCGTGCGATAGGCGATATCTTCTAAGGTGAGGAACGAAGCATACTGAGGCGACGCCCAGTAAGGGGCATACCAGCGCGGCAGCTCGCGCAGGTCAATATCGCGCACCCATACGCAGGCGCGTTCGGCAGATACTTTCTGGCGTGCGATTTCCACACGAGTCGCTGTTCCTTTAGGCGCGTTCAGCGGCGGTAGCGTGAGCAGCGTGATGGGTTCGTGCGCGTTCGGCGGCGCGGCTTGCTCCGCACTGCGCGAGCGTGCGCTGGAGTCGCCGAGACCCTCCGGAGACGGCGCGGACGGCAAGGAAAACGCGACGTTGCCTCCCATAGCGCGGCTCAACTCGTCCTGAAACCAGCGCGAGAGTTTGCGGAAAGTATCGCGCAAGTTCATCGGCGACGGAACCTGCTCCAGCATAAACTGCGGCGCGCCGACCACCACCGCCGCCTGCACGCCCTGCATGTCGTCCAGCTCGTTCAGCACCACAGCGTTCAGCGTGAGCGTCGCCTCGCGCGCGTCGCCCTCGGGCAGTAGCAGCTGATACTCCGGCGTCCAGCGGACGCCGCGCTCCACGGCGTAGAGCTTGACCTCCGTGCCGCGCCGTGCGCCGTCCAGAGATAGCTCCAGCACGGGACGGCGCGTCGTGAGCGGACGCTTACGCTGGGGCGACTCGTGAAACTGGAGGCGCACCACCTGCTCTGGCTTGAACAGCAACAGTCCCTGCTCGCCCTCCACAGCGAAGGTCGCTTTCTCAGCCGTGCGGCTCCACTCATCCTGCGCAAAATCGGTTGGCTCAGGAGTTGGCGGACGATAATAACCCCACATGTGCGTGTCGGGTTCCTCTGACTTCACGGGGGTGAAACGCGGCGGCGCGTCGGCGGTCGGGTGGGCATCCTGATAACGCAGTTCGGGCTTGAATACCCGCAGCACGCCCGAATAGGTACGCAGACTCGCCTGACGGTCAGAGCCTGCGACGGAAATCTCTACCTCGACAGGTTTGCCATCGTTGAGCACAAGCAACTCCGCGAGGTTCTGAACAGGAATCGAGCGCGTCCAGTCGAGCCAGCGAGCCTGAAGGTTCTTAACCGTTCCACCGCGCTCGGTGGACGCCCAAACCGTGCCCGCGACGGCATTCGGCAAGTCGGCGAGAAACAGACTGGTCGTGGGGTCCTCAAGGTTCAGGGCGCGTTCGGTGAAACAGTGTCCGTCTTTGTAGATGATGATTCGTCGAATCGGCGCGTGGTGAATCGATTCGTCCTGCGCTCCAACAAGAGCGACGCCGCTCCATAGCGTCAGTGCACACAGCCACAGTCGCATGGGTTTTCAACCTCCACCCGTTTAGACGCTTCTGGTTCTTGACAGGGTTTCCGCAGAGTGTCTGCTTGGGCAGGGACGCCGTTGCACTGTTCCCCCCTTGAATCTACACCCCCTAATTGTGCTACAATATTAGCGGGGAGAAATTCCGCTCTGTCGCCGATAATTCGGTTGCAAGGTGCTCCCTGTGAAACCTTGGAGGTTGTATGGAAACATTCTATGGATACACTGTTGTCCAAGTCTTTGTCGGCGTGAACGCCGCGCTGGAGGGTCGAGCATGATGTGGCAACGTTTTACAGAACGCGCTCGGAAAGTGATTTTCTATGCGCAGGAAGAGGCGCAGCGGCTGGGTGAGACGCAGGTCAGCACCGAGCATCTACTATTGGGGCTGGTGCGTGAGTCGGACAGCGTCGCGGCGCGCATCCTGGACCGGATGGGGGTGAGCCTGCAGCGGATTCGCAACGAAATCGAACGCTACGCCACTCGCAGTGAGGCGCGCTATGGCGCGGAGATGCAACTCACCTCGCGCGCGAAGCGTGTGATCGACCTTGCCTACGACGAAGCGCGGCAACTGAACAACAACTATATCGGTACAGAACACTTGCTACTCGGTTTGATTCGCGAGGGTGAGGGTCTGGCGGCGCGCGTGTTGCACAAACTCGGCGTCGATTTAGACCGCGCCCGCCGCGAAGTGATGAACCTGCAGGAGCATGAGGGGCAACCGACCCCTTCCTCGCGCCCGCAACGCTCCCGCACGCCCACTCTGGACGAGTTCGGACGCGACTTGACCGAAATGGCGCGTCAGGGCAAACTGGATCCCGTGATTGGACGCCACAATGAGGTCGAGCGCGTGATGCAAATCCTCGCGCGGCGCACCAAAAACAACCCCGTCTTAGTCGGTCCGCCCGGCGTGGGCAAGACCGCCATCGTCGAGGGCTTGGCGCAGCGCATCGTGCAGGGCGATGTGCCGGAGCAACTGCGCAACAAGCGACTCATCTCGCTGGATCTTGCAGGGCTGGTCGCTGGCACGAAGTACCGCGGCGAGTTCGAAGAGCGCATGAAGCGCGTGCTGGACGAGGTGCGCAAAGCGCAGGGCGATGTGATTCTGTTTATCGATGAGCTGCATACGCTGATTGGTGCAGGCGCGGCCGAAGGCGCGATTGACGCCTCGAGCATCATGAAGCCCGCCCTCGCACGCGGCGAGCTACAGTGCGTCGGCGCAACTACGCAGGATGAATATCGCAAGTATATCGAACGCGATGCCGCGCTGGAGCGACGCTTCCAGCCCGTGCAGGTGCGCGAACCCTCGCCCGAAGAGGCGGTGCAAATTCTCAAGGGGCTGCGCGACCGCTACGAGACGCATCACCGTGTGATTATCACCGACAGCGCGGTAGAGGCGGCGGTCAAGCTCTCGAACCGCTATATCACCGACCGCTTCCTGCCCGATAAGGCAATCGACCTGATCGACGAGGCGTCCTCGCGCGTGAAACTGCTACAGACCCTGCCGCCGCTGGAGCTGCGCAAGGCGAAGGGCGAGCTGGAGATGATCGAAAAAGAAATCGTCAGTGCACGCCAGCAGAACGACTTCGACCGGCTGGATGAGCTGGAGGATCGCAAGGTCGCCCTGCAGGAGCGCATCGAGGCGATGGAAGATGAGTGGGAAGCGGCTCGTCAGGAGATGACCACGCTTGTGACCGAGCAGGATGTGGCGCACATCGTGCAGAGCTGGACAGGCATCCCCGTCGCACGCCTCGTGGAGAGCGAGACGCAGAAACTGCTGCACATCGAGGACGAACTCCATCGGCGCGTGATTGGGCAGCACGAGGCGGTCTCCGCCGTTGCACGCGCCCTGCGCCGCGCCCGCTCCGGTCTCAAAGACCCGAAGCGACCGATGGGCACCTTCATCTTCCTCGGTCCCACCGGCGTCGGCAAGACCGAGCTGGCACGCGCCCTTGCGGGATACCTGTTCGATAACGAGAACAACCTGATTCGCATCGACATGAGCGAATACATGGAGCGGTTCAATGTGTCCCGCCTGATTGGCGCGCCGCCGGGCTATGTCGGCTACGAGGAGGGCGGTGTGCTGACCGAAGCGGTGCGACGCCAGCCCTATAGCGT
>JAOAFW010000395.1 GCA_026416065.1 Fimbriimonadales bacterium | reverse complement strand
ACAGGGGGCGTCCACACCATCCACGGGCTTGCCCCGAACAGCGCAATCGTGGGGGTCCGTACGCTGTAGGCGAGGTGCATAATCCCGTTGTCCACCGAGACGCACGCCCGCGCCCGTTCCAGTGCGCCGGCGACCTGCGGCAGGCTGAACCGCCCGCGCAAATCGATTAACGGCGTCTGCTCCAGCAGCCACGATTCGGTATCGCCCGTGTGATACACCTCGCTCTGGCGTTGCGGCTTGTCGCCCAGCAGCCCCACACGATAGCCGTGCGCGAAGCACCAGTCGATGACCTGCTTCCAGTAGTCGCGTATCCAGAGTTTCGCGCTGCGCCGCCCGCCCGTGGAAATCAACACTTCGGGGATTCCGCATTCGGGGTCGCGCGTGGGGGCTTCCGTGCGATAAAAGTCGGTCTCCACGAACGCCAAGCGGCACCAGATTTCGCCGATGTAGGTGGTTTTAAGAATGTCGCCGTAGCGCTGCAGCAAATCAGGCGCAGACCAGAACTCGTCGTGCAGGCGGTGGAGCTTGTCGGGCGGTTTGAGCACCTCCTCGCGCAGGTCAGCTCCGAAACACTTGCCCACCACATAGCGGGGCTGTAGTATGTGCGCCACGAACGCCATCGTGGGGTGGAAGTCGCAGTTGATGACCAGATCGTACTCGCCCGCTGCTGTGCGTCGCTCCGCGATGAAGTGGGGCAGCTCCTGCAGCGCGTTCGGGTTGCCGAACACCGAGAATCGCGCGTCGATATACGGGAGCGCCTCCTCCAGCTCGCGCGTGCGCTCGCCGCTAAAGTAGTCGAGCGTGCAATCGGGGTACTTCTCCTTAAGTCCACGCAGCAGGGGCGTGATAATCACAAAGTCGCCCAGCGCGTCATAGAACAGCACAGCGATATGCGGGCGCGGGCGCAAGGGCTGGTCGTTGAACCATTCCATAGGCGTAATTCTACCAGAACGATGCGGGGTTCGTCAGCGGGATGCCGGCGTAACGCACTGCGCACCTGTAGCGTCGGCGTCCTCGCCGACGATTCTACTTCCACCAATTGCCACTGAGTGTTCCTTCGTACAGCGCCTTGCCGACAATCACACCTTCAAGCGAGGTCTCATATGCCAGCGCGCGCAGGGCGTGAATATCCGTCTCATCGCGTACGCCTCCCGAGACTATCACGGGGATCGAGACGACCTTGAGTAGTGCTATCAATGGCTCCAGCACCACGCCCTGCAGTGTCCCGTCCCGTTCAATCTGCGTAAAGATGATTCGGGGCGCGCCGCGCGCCGCCATCTCCCGGGCAAACTCCAGGTAAGGCGTCTCGGAGACGCTTTGCCAGCCGTGCGTCGCTGCCCTGCCCGACTTGACATCCAGCGCCAGCACGATACGTTCGCCGTAGGTCTGGAACATTCGCTCCGCGAAGTCGGGGCTTTGTACCGCGACAGTACCGAGTATCACGCGCTCAGCGCCCGCGTTGAGTAGCTGCTGCACGTGCGCTTCGCTCCGAATGCCGCCACCAACCTGTACGGGAATATGCACAGCGCGTGCGATGCGTTCAATCAGCTCCACCTGTACCGGTTCACCCGCTTTCGCGCCGTCTAAATCCACGATATGCAGGCGGGGTGCGCCGCGTTGCGCCCAGTCCTTCGCGACGGCAACCGGATCGTCATGGTAGCGGGGTTCTT
>JAOAFW010000318.1 GCA_026416065.1 Fimbriimonadales bacterium | reverse complement strand
GCGCTATCTATTCCGACAGGGCGGCGCGTACACGAACGAGGGCGGCACCGACGAGAATGGGAACGGCACTACCCGCGACCTGTACGGTCCCGTGTGGATTAAGTACGAGCTGGACGGCAGCAACCCCAACGGCTGGAACATCCAGAAGATTCAGGTGTTCGCATGGGATGTGCGCGACTTGATTCATCGCCCTACTGACTCAAAACAACGCCCCTTCTCTGACACCGCTGCGCCGCAGCGAATCGATATCTATGTGGCGTCGCAGGATCCCAACCCCAGCAGCAACCCTGCTACCGACTCGAACTGGACGCTGGTGGGCAGCCTCGACAAGGCGAACGGCACGCTGCCGAATGTGTGCCAGTGGGATGCCAGCACGGGCAACACTTTCGGTGAGTGCCCCGCTGCGACGCTGAACTACCTTAACGGTAACAACCCGCTGAACCTGAAGTTCTACCAAGACCCCACCAACGAAATCTGGTACTCCACCCTGAATGTATCAGGGCGCAGCGGCGTCAAGTATGTCGCTCTGGTCATTCCGCAGGGCAATCAGTACAATAATGACCCCGACCTGCGCGCCTCGAATCGCGCGGCGAGCAGCCTGCGCTACACGAACTTCACCGATGTGCGTGTGATTGCAGGTCCTGCCGGACCTGAGGGTGATGTGAACGGTGACGGTTGTGTGGACGATGCCGACCTGCTGATTGTGCTGTTTAACTTCGGTCAGGGCTGCTAATTTACCCCTGTTCCTTTGCCCCCTCTCCCGCCGGGGGAGGGGGGTACACTATACTTTAGCACTCAGAGTGTCCCTTTCTCCGCAGGGACTTAGGAACCTCCCCGCGACTGCTGACCCTCGAGGGGTGTGTTCTGAAATCAACTCTACTGGAGTCTGTTCTTTATGAAGGCTTCCAGCACCCCTAACCGCCAATTCATAAGCCCAAACCTCCAACCACTTGCCGACCAAGATACTCTTGTAAGACGCCCCCTTGATATTTAGCCACGCTAAGGGGTATATTTATGGAAAATGCCAACTGCTACAGTTGTTGAGGAGCCGATGCGCAGGCAGGCGCGCGCGAAACCGACCGTTCTAATTGTGGGCAACCCGAATGTGGGCAAGAGCGTGCTGTTCCATAAACTGACAGGACGCTATGTGACGGTTTCCAACTATCCGGGCACGACGGTGGAGGTCTCGCGCGGGCTGATGCGCTATCGTGGACATGAGTTTGTGATTATCGACTCGCCGGGCATGTATTCGCTCGCGCCGATTACCGACGAGGAGCGCGTCGCGCGGCGCATCTTACTAAGCGACCGTCCTGCGCTCGTACTGCACGTTATCGACGCCAAGAATCTGGCACGCATGTTGCCTCTAACGGCGCAGCTTATCGAAACCGGCGCCCCTGTTGTAGTTGTGCTGAACATGATGGACGAGCTGGAGCGTGCCGGCTTAAGCATCCAGGTGGATGCACTCGAGCAGCAGTTGGGTGTACCTGTGTTGCCGACGGTCTGCCTTTCCGGGCAGGGCGTCGACGCCGTGAAGGAGTTAATTTATGAGCGTCTCGCCGCCCCCCTCGCCGACCTACCCGCCCGCGATTGAGCCCGCCGTCGCCCAGATTGGCGACCTGTTGCGCGGCGACTACGCGCTTAGCCCTCGCACCATCGCGCTGCTTTTGCTGCAAGACGATCCTGAAATCTGGGAAGAAGTCCAACTGCAGGAGAGCGCGAGCACGCTGGAGCGTATTCGCATTCTGCGCGAAGAGCTGGAAAAAGGGGGTGAGACGCCCCTTGCATGGCAGATTGAACATCAACGCCAGCAGTGGAGCCAACAAATCGCCGCGCAGGTGACGCAAGCCACGAAACCGCCCCGCCCACAAACCCTCGCCGACTGGATTGGCTGGCTCTGTATGAACCCCTGGACGGGGTTCCCCATCCTCGCGCTGGTACTCTACTTCGGGCTGTATCAGTTCGTAGGTGTCTTCGGCGCGGGCACCGTGGTCGGACTCATCGAGGAAAACCTGTTTGGCGAATACATCAACCCGTTTGTAGAGAATCTCACACGCTCCGTCATCCCCTGGCAGCCAATTCAGGAACTGCTGGTGGGCGAGTATGGGGTCTGGACGCTCGGCGTAACTTATGCGATTGCGCTGATTTTACCGATTGTGACCTTTTTCTTTCTCGTGTTCGCGATTCTGGAGGACACAGGCTACCTGCCGCGTCTGGCGATGCTCATCGACCGCGCGTTCAAGGCGTTGGGTCTAAATGGACGGGCAGTCATCCCCATCGTGCTGGGCTTCGGGTGCGACACGATGGCGACGGTGGTCACCCGCGTGCTGGAGACGCGCCGGGAGCGCATCATCACCACGCTACTGCTGACGCTGACGATTCCCTGTTCGGCGCAGCTGGGCGTGGTGCTGGCGCTGCTGTCGGCGTATCCGCTGGGGCTGGCGATCTGGGCGGGGGTGATTGCGCTGGTATTTCTGCTTTCGGGCTGGCTGGCGGCGCAGATACTGCCCGGACGCGCCACGCCGTTCTATATGGAAATCCCGCCCATGCGTCTACCCAGCATGACGAACGTGCTGCTCAAGACGCTGGCGCGACTCCAGTGGTACTTTATGGAGGTGTTGCCCCTGTTCCTAATTGCGAGCGTGCTAATCTGGGTCGGGCAACTGACCGGGTTGTTCGATCTTGCCCTGCGTGCGCTGACCCCGTTGGCGCAACTGTTGAATTTGCCCGACCAGAGCAGCGTGGCGTTCCTGTTCGGCTTCTTCCGTCGCGACTACGGCGCAGCAGGATTGTATGACCTGCATGAGAAGGGCTTGCTCACGGGCAACGATATGGTGATTACGGCGGTGGTGCTGACCCTGTTTGTGCCCTGCGTAGCGCAATTTTTGATTACGATTAAGGAGCGCGGTTGGAAGACCGCCCTCGCGATGTTTGCGATCGCCATGACCGTCGCTTTTGGGATTGGATTTGTGCTGAGCCGACTGCTGAACGCGTTGGGGGTGCAGGTCGGATGAGGTGCAGTTTTTGCGGGCATGAGCTCACGCAGGCGGGCATTGAGAAGGCGTGTCGAGGCTGCGCCGCGTTCGGTGGCTGCCGATTGGTCAAGTGCCCGCGTTGTGGGTACGAGCAACCGCAGGAGCCAAAATGGATCAGGAGTTTAGTGGACTGGGCGCGGCGGAAGCGGCAGGGGACGGCGCAGGACGCGCCATCCCGCTGACGCAGCTGCCGACAGGCACACAGGCACGCATCGTACGGGTCGTCCATGACCACGATGGGCACTGGCGCAAGCTGAGCGCACTGGGAATCACACCCGGTGCAACACTCTACCTCCAGCAGCGTTTCCCGACTTACGCCCTGCGAGTCGGGCTGTCCACACTCGCGGTGGACACACAGCTGGCGAAGCTCATCTATGTTGAGCCGCTATAATCGTGGCTTGGGCGTCCTCGCCCAAGCACGACTCCTGACACGGACACGGCTGTCCGCGCTACGCTACCAGACCTCATCGAGCGCGTCGCGTAGCAGGCTGTAAGCCCCCACGATACAGGCGACAGCCAGAGCCAAAGCAATGGCTGAAAACATGGGTTCCACCTCCCCTTCTGGGTTCTGAAAAAGTCTTTCCACCCCAAGGGGCAGAGCGACACCGTGAAGGTGCGGGATTCGCCACAGGGCTTTTATACAGTTCTCATGCCCGCCTGCGTGAACTGAAAAGTCGATGGAAGTCGGCTTCGTTTGCACAGGAACGGCTTTAGCCGTCGTGTGTAATACACGTTTCTTACAACAGATTCAGAGTTGCCAGTTGTTTCATTACTCCGTGCGCTGCCGCTTCGCCCGATTCGAGCGCGCCTTCCATATAGCCCACGAACAGGCTCAGATAGTCGCCTGCGAAGTAGAGGCGTCCCTCGGGCTGGCGCAAGAGGGGCAACGCTTCCGTGAGGTAGCTTGGCGTGTGGTGGATGTAGGCGTGTTGGGCGAACAGGTCGGCTTGCCAGTCGTAGCTGCACGCAGCGAGCACCTGCTCCCGACAGTCGGGATACATCACCTCCAGCGTCTGCAGGCATCGCTCTACGCGCTGCTGCTCCGAGAGGCTGCCCCAACGACGCGCCGGCTCGCCGCCCGTCCAGAACGAGAGGACGCCCGTCTCGCCGCCTTGCAGGTCGGTCTCCTCCCAGATGGCGGTGATGTCGGGCTGGTTGGCACGAGCGCGGGGCTTCTGGGTACGCCAGAAGCGCGTGCGGAACTGAACCAGCGTGCGGATGACCGCGCCCTTGCCAGCAAGACCCAGCGCGTCGCGCCGTTGTGGGG
>JAOAFW010000272.1 GCA_026416065.1 Fimbriimonadales bacterium | reverse complement strand
GCTGTGAACGCGCCGATGCGCAGGTAGTAGTCCAGATGCGCGCCCACGCTGTAGGCGTAGCCGTACTGTTCGCGCACAGTGAGGAACAGCCTCGAGCTTGCGCCTGCGCCCAGAATGCTCACCGCCATTTGCAGCGCGAGGCTGTCGGGCGCAGTGCGCGGGGGGCAGAGTGCGCCCAGCATAATCTGGCTCTGCACCGAGTTGGGGCGCTTCACCAACAGCCAGCCCGCCTCGGCGTTCTGCGTCGGCGGTGCAGGCAGAGGCTCCTGTGCCACTGCGCCCTGCCAGTCGCCCAGCGCATCCTGCAATAGTTTCAGCGCGTTTTCTGGCTCAAAGTCGCCCACGATGAGCAGCGTCGCCTCCCGCGGGCGGTAGCGTTCAGCATGGAACGCCTGCAGATGCGCTGGCTCCCATCGTTGCAGGGCATCCTCATCGGGCGCGAGCCGACGGTACGGATGCTCGCCAAACAGCGCGATGCGGAACCGTTCCTCCGCCAGAAACGCGGGCTGCGAGCGTTGCAGGCGCAGGCGTTGCAGCGTGTTCGCACGGTCAATCTCCACCTCGTCGGGCGGGAAGGTAGGGTTCAGCAACACATCGGCAATCAGGCGCGTCATCGGCTCGAGGTAGGGCGCAAGGCAGCGCGCGCTCAGGATTGCCGTCTCGGTGTTCGCGCTGACGCTGATGTAGCCACCGTAGCGATCAGCTTCATCAGCGATTTCAAAGCTGCTGCGCGTAGGTGTACCGCTAATCAGCAGCCTTGCCGCCGCGCCCGACAGCCCCACCCACTCAGGCGCGTCATACGCACGCCCTCCATAAGGCAGAATTAGCCGAAATTCCACCACAGGCGCGCGGTTGTCGGGCAATGTCAGCAGGCGTATACCGTTGGGCAGTAGCGTCTCGTCGGGCAAGGGCAGCTCCGAAGGGCGCATTGGCACATCGGGCGGCGGCGTGGAGCGCGTCATCATGGACACAAGTATACCTGTGGTGATAAGTAGCAATCAGGTGCCTCAAGGGGTACCTGATTGCAGATATACATATTCACTTCAAAGGCATCATGGCCCGTGTCCAGTTTCCGCATGACGACGCCTCCTGCTGGTCATTTTGTGGCATTCCCCCTCTTGTGAGTACAGTCCATCACTATGTATGGAGTTGCTGCCCACCTCGCGAACACGGGCAGTCCTGTCCGTGCTACGCGCCTGCGTGGATGTGCATCACAGTGCGGTTGCGCGAAGTGCACAGATACTGCTGCACGGCGCGTTGCACATCGTCGGGGGTGATCGAGAGCAGGCGTTCGAGTGCGCGGTTCAGCCCGTCGGGGTCGCCCTCGAACGCGGTGAAGTACGCCAGCCCCAGTGCGCGTCCCAGCGGGCTTTGCATGCCGTAATATAGATTATCGCTCCAGCGTTGTGCCAGCAACATCGTGCGCACGCGCTCCAGCTCGCGCTCCGAAACGCCCTCCTCCGCCAGCTTCTGAATCTCCTCGTACAGTACGGCTTCCACACGCGCGGGTTCGATAGGCGGGTGGTGCAGCACAAACAATCGGAACAGGCTGGGCGCAGGACGCGCTTCCGCTCCGCCCGATACGCTAACCGCTATCTGCTCCTGCTTCACCAGCCGCTGATAGAGCCGCGAGGCGCGCCCGTCCACCAGCAGGTCGCCCGCGATTTGCAGTGCGTCGTTCTCTAAAGTGCCGCGTGGGGGGATTTTCCAGCACAAGGCGACGGCAGGTACACGCGCCAGCGCGTCGTGAAACACCTCGCGCCGCTCGTCGCGATCAGGCTCCGACACCTCCACCGCAGGCGGTGCAGGTTGCGACGGAATATCGACGAAATACCGCTCAATCCACTCCCGCGCCGTCGCCTCGTCGTAGTCGCCCGCCACGACCAGTATCGCGTTGTTCGGCGCGTAGTAGGTGCGGAAAAACGCCTGAACATCCTCCAGCGTAGCGTTGTCCAAGTCGTCCATCGAGCCGATGATGGAGTGCTGATTGGCGAAGTTGTCGTAGGCGATTTCGCGCAGGCGTTCCATCGCGCGGGCATAGGGCTGATTGTCCACGCTGAGCCGACGCTCCTCTTTCACCACCGCGCGCTGGTTATCTAAGTTCTCCTGCGACACCTGCAGCGAGCGCATCCGATCCGACTCCAGCCACAAGCCCAGCGGCAACTTGGACGCGGGCAGCAGCTCAAAATATGCCGTCATATCATACGAAGTGAAGCCGTTCAGCACACCCCCATTCGATTCCACATATTTGAAGTGCATCTCGCGCGGCACATTCTCAGAACCTTGAAACATCATATGCTCGAACAGGTGCGCAAAGCCCGTTTTACCGCGTGGCTCGTTCACCGAGCCGACTTTGTACAGCACCAGCACCGCCACGGTGGGCGCAACCGCGTGTGGCGACAGAATCACTTGCAAGCCGTTCGGCAGGGTGTAGGTTTTGTACTCGATGCGCGTGGGCGTGTGCATGGCAGGAGTATACCCTGCTTTACCCAATCGGCTTAATATAACGCTTCGGTATCCCCCACGGGG
>JAOAFW010000222.1 GCA_026416065.1 Fimbriimonadales bacterium | reverse complement strand
AGATGTGTATAAGAGACAGATCGAAGCCCGCGTGCTGGATGTGTCGGAAGGTAGCCTCAAGTCGCTGGGGCTGAGCTGGAACTTCTTACAGTCGCGTGAAACACGCCGATTAGACCGTACCGTCACCAACCCGCCGCTACCGCTCTCTGCAGATAAACGCTACCCGACTCAGCAGAGTGGTGGATTCAATCGCGATGGTGACTTAGGGCTAGACTTCAATTTCCTCAAAGCGCCGATAGAGTTCTCAGTGAAATTGAACGCTTTGACCGAAGATAAACGCAACCGCCTTTTAGCCAACCCAAGAGTGGCAACTCTCGACGGACGCCCTGCCACCATCTTCATCGGCGACGAGGTGAACTACGTCAAGCTCATTCAGCAGACGCCTCAGGGCGCGAATGTGCAGACCGACTCGGTGCAGGCGGGCATCATCCTGAAAGTGCTGCCGCGCGTGCATGAGGATAACTCTATCACCTTGCAGATCCAGCCTGAGGTGAGCGTCATCACGGGCTTTCTGGATGTGCCCGGCGGTGGACGATTGCCCCAACTGGCGCGCCGCAACGCCGACACCACGATTCGCGTCGCCAACGGCGAGACTGTCGTGATTGGCGGGCTGATTCGTGAAGCGGATATCAAGCCCATTCAGAAGGTGCCCCTGCTGGGCGCCCTGCCGTTTCTGGGATACCTGTTCCGCCGCAGCAGCACTACACGCGACAGATCGGAAATCATTATTACCTTAACTGTGCGTGTTATGGAATAAACAGGAGGAAGATGATGATGCGAGGCATACTGCGCATCAGCAGCGCACTGGTGACGCTAAGTATTCTGGTGGGACTGTCGGGCTGTTCCGGTGACGATGGTGTTGCACGCCCAGTGAGCGCTACTCTGCGCGCCATCCAAGTTGGCGACTATTATGAGTACACCCTTCGTGGCACGGCGTCCAGACCGGGTGTCGACCCAGAGGACGCGCCCCCTGTGTCGGGCAGCGTGCGTGTGAGCGTAAGCGACGGCGGTTTCACTCCCAACGATGACCCTATCCTGCGGTTTGAGTATATCACAACATTACGACTGGGCGACGCCATTCGGGAGTCGCGCTTTGCGTTGCACTATGTGCAGGGGCGCAACCCGCGCGACCTCTACCTGATTGCTTACGAAGACGAGGACGGCGCAGTTGCACCGTTCACGCCATTTATCGCTGTACCGGGGCAGTGGAACACTGGATATAGCCGATCGAACACCGACCCGTTTGTCTATTCGTTCACTGTGACAGGGCGGGATGTAGTACAAACGCCGTTAGGGAAGTTCACCGCATGGCGATGTACCGTGCGCTCGCAAGTGCGCCCGAACGACCCGCTCGAAAATGCGATCCGTACCGTTTGGTATGCTCCCGAACTGGGCATGCCAGTCATGGTTCAGCTCGTAACCACCGTCTCCGACGGAGAAAGCGCCTGGACGGTTTCGCTCACACAGCAACTGAGCTTCACTACCGTCCCCATTCCTGAAACCAATCTATAGGAGGCACCCATGAAACGACTGTTGCGATACACTTGGGCACTGACAGGTTGCGTGGCGACCACGCTCTGGCTCACGGGGTGTGGAGGCAGCTCAACCGCTGGCGCGCCCACTCAGCCAGACAATCCGGGCACGCCGAACAATCCGCCGTTCCCTTCCACAAACCGCACGCGCCTCTACCAGCATGGCGACGAGTTCGTCTATTCTGTGTCGGGTATTGCCCAGTATTTAGGGCAGCGTTACGAAGTCGCTGGTTCCCTCACAGTTAAGATTACCAGTGTGGGCGCAGGCGTCCTGAGAGTTCACAACGATCGACGCCTTACTCTGCGCCGTGGATCCCAGGTACTCAATGATAACCACGAGGAAGTGTTCTACATTTCCCAAGATCGTCAGTCGCGTGAGGTAACCCTGATCGGCTACGCGCCTGACCTCGACAGTCCAATTATCAATTCCAATCTACCGTATCGCGCGTGCGCTCCAGGCATACTGAACGAAAACAGCACCTTCTCTTTCACTGCAACCTTCGAGGACGGCGCAGCGACAACGGAGTCGTGGCAAATCGGGGTCATCGAGCCAGTGTCTACCTACGCGGGGCAATACCATTGCTATCGAATGCGCATAGAAACGCAGTGGGATAATCCAGCCCCGTTCCCCGATACAGTAGCAACCGCCACTTGCTGGCTCTCGCCCCAACTGGGAGTCACTACGCGCTCTGAAACACTGGAATCAGGCTGGCTCAACAGCGAGCCAATCGAATACCGCCTGACGCTACTCCTGCGTCGCACAAATGTCTCACTGAGCCAAGCAAGCCTCTAAATACTAATCGGGTTCTCAAATGGTGTGAAGGCAGGGATGCCGACGCTACGAACATGCCATGCGTAGCGTCGGCGTCCCCGCCGACGATTTAAGCATTTGAAACGCCAATTGGTATATGCCTCATACCAAGAATCATACCGAACGGTACGACGGCGTCCCCGCCGTCATGTCCCTTGCTCTGGACAGCGAGCATGCGCGACGGCGGGACACCGTCAGAC
>JAOAFW010000166.1 GCA_026416065.1 Fimbriimonadales bacterium | reverse complement strand
AAGCAGCTCTGCGCAACGCACGCAACATTTTGTGGAAATACTATGAAGCCTTCGTTGACTACCAGCGTGGCGAGCCGCTTACAACCAACGAACAGCGCAAGGCGTTACTCTGGCAGTGTTATAGAGACAACGGCGTCGACGCACGCGCCATGCGCCTTGAAGTGGGCAACCTAAACCGACGCTTTCTGGAACTGCTCCACGAACGCTATGACCTCAAAGACGGCTCTTACGAGCCGTTCATCAACCGCATGAGCTTCTGGATGGCGACGGGCAGCGGCAAAACGCTGGTGATTGTGAAGCTCATCGAGATGCTCTGGACGCTCATCCAGCGCGGCGAGATACCGCCCCACGATATCCTGTTCCTGACGCATCGCGACGACCTGATTGAGCAGCTACGCCGCCACATCGACGAGTTCAACGCGGCGCGAACCGAGTTTCGCATCAACCTGCGCGACCTGCGCGAGTACGACACGGTGAAACGGCTGCGCCCGTCGCTGTTTACCGACAGCGAGGCGACGGTGTTCTGCTATCGCGCCGATAACCTCAGCGACGAGCAGAAGGAGAAGATTGTCGATTTTCGCAACTACGAGAACGAGGGGCGGTGGTATGTGTTGCTGGACGAGGCGCACAAGGGCGACCGCGCCGAGTCGAAACGGCAGCACATCTATTCGATGCTCTCGCGCAACGGCTTCCTGTTCAACTTCTCGGCGACCTTTACCGACCCGCGCGACATTGCCACGACCGTCTACAACTTCAACCTGTCGGAGTATCTTGCGCAGGGCTACGGGAAGCGCATCGTAATCCTGCAGCAGGAGCTGAACGCTTTTCGCGACAAGCAGGATTTCACGGGCGCAGCGAAGCAGAAGGTGGTTCTGAAGGCGTTGCTGTGCCTTGCGCTGATGCGCTATGCGTACCAGCAACTGCCCCGCCCTGACGCCTACCACAACCCGCTGCTGCTAACGCTGGTGAACTCGGTCAGCACAGAGGACTCGGATTTAGAGTTGTTCTTCCGCGAACTCAGGCGGATTGCGCTGGGGCAGATTGAGAGCAGCGTGTGGCAGGCGGCGCGCAAGGAACTCTACGAGGAACTGGCAGCGCGCCCCAAGACGGTGTTTGGCGGCGATCGGTTGCAGCTCACGCCCACGCTGCTGAACTTTCTCCAGCAGATTAATCCTGAGCAGTTGCGCGAGCTGGTGTTTCACGCTTCTGCGCCCAGCGAAGTGGAGGTTATCCTGCATCCGCAAAACCGGCAGGAGCTGGCGTTCAAGTTGAAAAACGCCGACCGCCCGTTCGCGCTGATTAAGATTGGCGACATCAGCGCGTGGCTGCGCGAGAAACTGCAGGGCTACGAGGTCATCGAGCAGTACGACGACGCGAGTCTGTTCCGCCGCCTGAACGAGGACGATTCGGACATCACGATTCTGATGGGCTCGCGGGCGTTCTATGAGGGCTGGGACTCGAACCGCCCGAATGTGCTGTGCTACATCAACATCGGCACGGGCGAAGACGCGCGGAAGTTCATTCTGCAATCCGTCGGGCGTGGTGTGCGCATCGAGCCGCTGCGGAACCAGCGTCGCAGGTTGCAGTGGCTCTACAATGCGGGCATCGTCAATACGCAGGTCTATCATACGCTGCAGGAGTGGGCGACGCCGCTGGAAACGCTGCTGGTGTTCGGCACGCAGCGCAAGGCATTAGAGAAAGTGATTCAGGAACTGGAGCGCGAGCGGCTGGCTTCGCCTGAACATGCGCTAAGCGGTATTGAACGCAATCCCGAGGTGGAGAGTTGTTTGCTGTTAATCCCTGTTTACCGCTTGGTAGACGCGCCTGTGGCGACGCAGCGCGTTGTGGCGAAACTGGAAGTGGCGCGTGACGAGTTCGAGCGGTTGCAGCGGTTCGTGAACACGGTAGACGAGCGCGTGTTGCTCTGCTTGACCGACGCCACTGTGCCTCAGCTACGGTTGCTCCAGCGGAGTATGCAAAAACCTGAGCAATACTATCGGTTCAACGGCTCCAAGCGAGGCGACCTGCTACGCTTGCTCAAGCAGGTGGTCGCTTACTTCGCCGTGCAGCCCTACGAGGCAGAACGCCTCAAGCCTCTGGAGAACGAGATACGGCACTTTCAGCAGATTCGCGTGGCACTGCAAGACGTCAGCGAACTCCAGCGCACAGTGGATGCCGTGCGCAAGTATCCAGAGCGCGTGCAAGAAGTCCGCGCCCTATACGGCAAAGTGTCGCCCGAAGAGTATGAAGCACGCAGCCGTGGGGTTCGTCGCGAAGAGGCGTTTAGCCACGACGGGCAACGGATCATCATCAAGCACATCGCCCGACACTACTACCTGCCCGTGATTATGAGCGAAACGGAGCGCGCCGATTTCATCAAGCACATCATCAAGACCGACAGCGAGCGGAAGTTCCTGCGCGACTTGGAGCAGTATGTCGCCCAGTCAGGCAACTGCCTTACGCCGCTGGACTGGTGGGCGTTCAGCAAGATTGACGAGAGCTTGGACGAGGTGTTCCTGTGGTACTACGACCCCAACGGTGGGCGCATGGCGCGTTTCAAGCCCGACTTCATCTTCTGGCTGCAGCGAGGCGACCGCTACTGGATTGTGTTTGTAGATCCGAAAGGGCTGGCGCATACCGACTGGATGCATAAGGTAGAGGGCTATCGGAGCCTGTTCGAACAGGGCGGACGCCCGCGCGAGTGGCGACACAACGGGCTGACCGTGCAGGTGCTGTTGCGCCTCTACACAGATGATGTGAGCAAAGCCCCCAGTGCGTACCGCAGGTACTGTGCAGATACGATTAAAGAGATATTCTCTGCCGCAACATAGCCCGCAGCGATTTGAGGAAAGCCGCCGTACGAAGTGACCGGGCATATGTTCTCGTACGGCGGGCGCAAGTCGGGCGACTTGCTATGGCTCAAGGATACCTAATACCAATCGGGGTTTCAAATGCGACATCAGCCCTCACCCCCAGCCCCTCTCCCGCGACGCGGGAGAGGGGAGCCGGGTTCCCCCTCTCCCACGCTGTGGGAGAGGGGGCAAGGGGGTGAGGGCTGGTCGAGGGTGCTTGGGGGCTTCAGGGGGTGTATCCCTTGAAACCCCGATTGGTATAACACAGCAAGCGACGAGAGGTTATGAATTCAAGACCACAGCTCAGTACTGTCTTGACAAACAGCCTCTTTGGTTCAAGTTTGCCAGTCTCTTCACCGTTTCATCGCCTGCTCCAACTTTTTCCGAATATTTTTCAGAGTACGACACAGTACATTTCGGCTGGAATTGTTCGTGATACTCCAGTTGCTGTGTACGAGCTTGTTCCATTTTTTTAGCATCTCCTTGAGAAAACCCCTTCGGTGATTTTCGCCTATCTTTGTACTGCCGTTCAGAGCAAGTTCCAAGTACAGGATAGCCCATTCCTTTGGTCGAACATGGTGAGTCAAGGAGTCATAGATTTTCGCCACCGTTTCGCTCGGCAGTATTGGAAGGAGCTCTATATGACATCTCGGCGGAGTGTAACAAGAGACTCTCACGCTTGCAGGATATAGTACTGTAATATTCTGCTCAAAAGGCAGTTCAGACCGAATCCTGCCTACCTTCACTGGCAGCGATGTTCCTCTGAGTATAAATTCAAACGCCTCGCTTGGGTACCAGTATCGCAGCCAGTTCTCTTGTAGCGAAGTTAACAGGCGATGCAATCCTGTCAGAATGGTACACGCTTGGCACTTGTCGCAAGAGTCTACGCTGCTTACGAACATGCGACCAGTGAAGTAAAGATCTCGTGGAAATTCACCGTACACGAATAGAGGTGTTTGTGGGACGCTAAAGTCGGAAAAATATGGGGAAATAATACCTTCTAACACGTGTCGTGCCTCTACGAATGCCTCATATTCAGGACTGTGGATGCGTTGCACGTCGCACGTCTCAAATAGCTCAGTTTCCGTGTAGGCGTGTACGCACCTGCTACTTAGCAACACGTCTACAAAGCTCGCAAGGATATTCTCGCGGTCAGTCGCTGGGATGCCAACACATCGCGAAAGATTTCGCAGGTATTCATCTATGCGTTCAGACAGATACACCTCGTATACTCGTATGAATGATTCTGCCTCTCTGGCAACGCGTTTGGGCAGCATGTCCTCAGTAATAGGGATGAATCCGTATTCATGGAGGTTCGTCCCTTCGTAAAACTGTGTTCCTGAAACAGACGTGCTGCATGACTTAGTCGAGGAACGCTTTCTATCCCACGCATCGTAAGCTTTGCAGAGTAGCTGTCCCCCTGTGTAAGCCTCGAAATCCGCCAAATCGTGAACAGACCCTTCGTCATGCTGGATAGTATATAAATGTTCGAGGAAAGTGATGATGTGTTCCCCTGCAACAGACTCGAGGAAGCGTTTCACATCGCTACTCGCAATGCCGTTCCGAACGAGATACCAGTTTGCCCAGTCTCGGATTACCTGTCCATTCATGGTCATCCTCCGATGCGAAGTATATCATCTGTCTCTT
>JAOAFW010000149.1 GCA_026416065.1 Fimbriimonadales bacterium | reverse complement strand
AGATGTGTATAAGAGACAGGTCTCGTAGAACTCCAGGTACAGGTTGCCATCGGGCAACGCAATCGGGGGCAGGTTGTAGACCGTACATAGGTCATTCACGCCGCCGCTGGAAAATCTCTGCGTGCCTGCCTGAGCCACTCCCGCGCCCGGGCGCAGAATATAGCCCTCGCCGTTCACGTTCGTAATCAGCACAGCAATCTCACTCAGCCAGCTCGCGCCGAAAGCGGTCAGCGTGACATCCCAGCCGATTCCAGTCCACGCTGTTTTACCTGCAGGCGCGCTAATCGTCACGCGCACATTACAGGACGCGCCCTGACTGTCGTGCTGGGCGTGCCCGCCACATTCTGAGTAACTGTGCCGCCTGAAGCAGGGAAAAAGTCGCTGTACGGGACATACTGGCTCGGGTCTCGTTGCCCAACATTTACGGGGACGACGCGCCAGTTTTGAGTCTTGGAAATAACTGGTTTCGCGTCAGGGCCGGGTTTTTCTGCCTGCCCTTTTTGCGCAAAGCCGATCGAACTCAGCGCCAAAGCACTCACTAAAATACAGCTCAGGGTAAACCGCATCAGTTAGCCTCCTTTTGCCGCTCCGCGTTCCATCGATAAAATGACTGCGGAGAGTGCACAGGCTAATTATACATCAGTTTCGAGATTTTTGCTGAGTAAGTCGTGTTGAAGCAGATTCCTAACCTATGCAAGAGAGGTTCAGGGTACCTGAAATACCAGCTGGCATCATATTCGCTTTGGTGTATGCTTATAAGGGGTGGGTTTTCTTGCCATCTTACACCACTAAGGTATAATACGCTGGCGAGCTTCTCGCACACCAACGAAAGGAGGCTTATGACGATGAAGCGATTAGTGGCTTTATCTCTCGCGCTTGCTTTGGCAGGCGGCATGGCGCTGGCGCAACCGCGCATCGTGATTAACGAGTTCACCTACGATGACCTCAGCAGCGACGACCTTGAGTTTATTGAACTCTACAACGCCGACACAGTGGCTGTGGATATCACAGGCTGGATTGTGGACTGCGGCGACCAGCTCACGAACGACAACAACCGCGACTTCGTGATTGGCGACCTCAACGAGGACGGGACTGTGGACACGACTGTCGTTTTGCCCCCTGGAGGGTTCTATGTCATCGGAACCTCTGCACTGAACACGCGCTATCCCGGTCGCGTAAACCAGACGTTCAGTCCTGGTACAGCGGGTGTGATTGAGAACGACAACGAGTGGATTGCGCTGGTCATTCCGGGCAATCCGCGCACGGTGGTCGACGCTGTGGCGTATGAGACGAACCGCTCCGCGATTACGAGTTGGGTTCCTGAAGATATTCGTCCCCAACTCGGCGGCGGGCTGTGGGGCAACTATCAGAGTCTGGAGGCTGGCGGGACGACCGACGACGCCTTCATGACGATTGGACGCTGGCGCGATGGGTACGACACGAATGTAAACGGGCGCGATTTTGGGCACTTCCGCCCCACGCCCGGCGCGTCCAACAACCTGCCCGCGCTCACGAGCCGGCTGTGCATCAACTTCGACAACTACAATGTGGGCGATGCTCCTGCCGAGTTCACAGGCTCCTATCGCAATCCGCGCGCAATTAACCCCACTCAGGGCGACCGCACTTCTGGTACGGGCTTCAACCCGAACGCCATTCCCGCCTCGCCGGGCGGCGGAAACGCGATGATGGTGTACGACTGGGCAGGCGGCGGCAACGTGGCAATAGCGAACTATGTGTTCGAGAACGGCACAGCGGGCTATGACCTGCAAATTTACATCAATCCCAGCAACTCTGGCTTTACAGCAGGGCAAGTTGAAACATGGATGATTGGCTTGCTCGGCTCGCCGGAGAGCGTGCATAACCACCCACTGTTCCTTGAAACCGCTACGACAGGCAGTGCGAATGGAATGACAGGCGTCGGTTGGGTGTTCCGCCGCTCCACTGCAGCGACAACCAACCCCACTCAACCTACCGAGATGAAGCTGCGCCTTGTGGACGCGGGCAAAAGCGGCGACAGTCGCCTAAGCGGCTCGGCGAACACATGGACTATCTACGGCGAGATCGACCTGACGAGTCTGGAAGCGGGTTGGTACCGATTGCGCCTTGAGGTAATCGATGGGCAGGTCAAGGGGTTATTCTACGCTGATCCGAATAACCCGACAGTGATTACAGGTACAACCGCCACAGGGCTGGTAGGCGGCTTTTACATCGGCTACCGCGAGTCGCTGGGCAACGCGATTGCGCGTGTCAACCCCGTGCGTGTGGACAACGTGTGCCTGTATATCCCTGTGCAGGGCGATGTGAACGTCGACGGCTGTGTGGATGACGCTGACCTGCTGGCGGTATTGTTCGCCTTCGGCGGCAACAACGCCGAGGCGGATGTGAATAGCGACGGCATCGTCGACGACGCCGACCTGCTGATTGTGCTGTTCAACTTCGGCTCGGGCTGCTGAGGCACTGGGTGCAGAGCACATCGCTCTGCACCCCCTAACTGGCTCCAATCAGACGAGCTTGCTTACGAATCTCCGCACGCTCGGAGTCGCTCAAACGGCGCAAGTTGCGTATCTGCTGTCCCAGACGCGGGTGGTCGGCGAAGGTCGCCTCGTGGCGCATCAGGAAGTGCCAGTAGAGCGTGGTGAAGGGGCAGGCGTCGTCGCCGACGGCTTTCTCAGGATTGTAGCGGCAGCCCGTACAGTAGTTGCTCATCCGCTGAATATACTTCCCGCTGGCTATGTAGGGTTTGGACGCCATTAGTCCGCCATCGGCGAACTGCGACATGCCATACACATTCGGCAGCTCAACCCACTCCACCGCGTCCACATAAATCGCCAGGTACCATGCATGCACCTGTTTCGGGTGCACCCCCAGTAGCAGTGCGTACAGCCCCGTAATCATCAACCGCTGGATGTGGTGTGCGAAGCCGTGTTTGAGGGTCTGCCCTATCGTCTCACGCAGGCAGTTCATGTCGGTTGCGCCTGTCCAGTAGAAGTCGGGCAGGTTCGCGTGGGCGTTCAGAGCATTGCGCTCCAGGTATTCAGGCATATACAGCCAGTAGACGCCACGAATATACTCGCGCCAGCCCAGCAGCTGTCGCACGAAGCCCTCCACGCTCTGCAGGGGCGCGTGCTTCTGGAAGTAGGCGTCCACTGCCTTCTGAATCGCGACGCGCGGGTCTAAAAGTTTCAAATTAATTGCCGACGAGAGGCGCGAATGGTATAAATACGGCTCACCCGTCCACATCGCATCCTGGTAGGGACCAAACATCGGCAGGCGGTTCTCAATGAAGTCGTCCAACGCTTGCTCCGCCTGTTCGGGGGTCACTGCCCAGTCGAACTCGCGTAAGCTGCCGGGGTGGTTGGGGAAGCGCGCTTCTACGAGGCGAGTCACCTCCTGCGTGATCGCGTCTGGCGCAAAGCGCAGGGGTTGTGGCACTAAACCCGGTCCCTGCTTGCCGAACGCCTTGCGGTTCTCGGCGTCGAAGTTCCACGTGCCCCCCAGAGGCTGCTTGCCTTCCATCATGATTCCCGTGCGCTGGCGCATTTCGCGATAGAAGAACTCCAATCGCAGCTGCTTGCGCCCCGCCGCGTGGCGCTTGAAGTCGTCGATGGTGATTAGAAAGTGGCGGTCGGGGCGTATCTCCAGCGGGACGCCCAATTGCTGCGCAGTCTGGCTCAGGCTTTGCAGCACGCGCCACTCGCCCGGCTCCACGACAATCAGCTTCTGGGGCTGATACTGGCGCACGGCGCGTGTGAGTTCACTGGCGAAGCTGCCGCCGTTGCTGGGGTCGTCTAAGGCATGGTAGTGGACGGAGTAGCCCCTGTCTCTTATACACATCTGACGCTGCCGACG
>JAOAFW010000261.1 GCA_026416065.1 Fimbriimonadales bacterium | reverse complement strand
TCGCTCGTCGGCAGCGTCAGATGTGTATAAGAGACAGTCGTACGGCAGTCGGTTCCAGGCGATGTGAACGGCGACGGCTGCGTGGATGACGCCGATTTGCTGCAGGTGCTGTTCAACTTCGGCGGGAACGACGCGGCTTCCGATGTGAACGGCGACGGTGTGGTGGATGACGCCGACCTGCTCATCGTGCTGTTCAACTTCAGCAGCGGCTGCGGAAACTAAAACTTCCCTTAGTCTTGGAACAAGGGGGCGCACGGTGTGTGCGCCCCCTTCACGCTCACACCGGCTTCTCCCACAACTTCAAGATCACTTTCAGCGTGTCGCTCTGAGCGAGTTCGTTGTGGAGTTCCACGCGCGGGTCGCCTTCCCCATGCCCGCGTAGCACGTCGAAGCTGGTTTTTCAAAGGCGCTGGTTCACGGCTGCTGAGAAACTGTCGAACGCGCTAAACCGGAGTCGTTTCTATAGTCGCCAATCAGCACAAAGCCACTCCAGAAGTAAGGATCCCGGAATTTCGTGCTCTTGAGGAGCGTTTGTTGCGCTTGGCGCAGCGCCTCGTCCTTGGATACACCTCGAGCATAGTGAGCATAGAAGGTATCCATCAGGGAGTAAGTTGCCTCATCGCTGATTTTCCATAGGGTTGCTCCTACAGTGCGTGCGCCGGCAAACAGGAACGCCCGTGCTAAGCCGAATAAGCCCTCATAGCGTCGCAGCACACCCTCCGATGACTCGCAGGCAGCCAGCATCACGAGGTCAGCTTGCAATCGCCAGTCATCCATGACAGCAGCTGCGCTGAGCATGCCCGTCTCCTGCGTTGGTGGCGCGAGCAACAACACCGAACTGTAGGGGTCGCGGTCGCTGGCAAAGGCGTGGCAAATAAAGTGAATCACACGCGCCCCCTGCGCTTCTGTACGCACGGCTTCGGGCGTTGCTGCTTGGTTCACGAGTTTCCGTAGATCTTGCCCAACGTGTTTCGCGACGGCGTCTGCCTCGCGCAGCGCGTCGGGCAACGGAGTGATTTCCACTGTCGGAGCGTACTTGCTCCGCAAAGCCAGCTGCACAGGGGAGGAGGGTGCGTCCTCGTAAGACAACACTGCCACAACGGTACGTCTACCTGCAGGGCGCACATCCCGCGCTTGCAGGTAGACGCCCCACGAGGGGATGAAATGAATCGCGACCTGACTCGCCCAGTACACGGCGTTCGACTCGGTATCCCCCGAGACGACCAGCGCGCTCCACGGCAACAGGTTCAACTGTCCTGTCGGGCAAATAACCACGCGCTGCGCTTTTTTGAGCGATTCTTCAGCAGGGCGCACCAAAATCCCATGCAACCGTCTACCCAGCGAGAACATTTCTGCACGCTCGGGGTCTGTACGTCTAAGAGGCTCTTTTGCGACAATAGCGCGGAACCGCGCCGCGAGACGGTTCAACTCAGAAGCAGTGACAGGATAGGTATAGCTGCGCACGCTGTCGCGCGACACTGCGACGATGAGCAATTCCTCTTGAGCGATGCCGTAATACAGGAGCACCGTGCCCGGCTCTAAGGCCTGTTGGATGGAGTCCATCTCGATGGGCTTAGGCACTAACAGTCCAAAGTGGCGCGGCGACTCGCGCTCCAGTTGCTGAAGCAGACTTCGATAGCGCTGATTGAGGGTATTCCGTTGTTGGTGCAGCGCGGTCCACTCAGGGCTGCCCAGTTTGGCGTGAATGAGTTGGCTTGCCACGCGCCGCTGCTGTTTACGCACCTGTTCCAGTTCGTTAAACAACGAGCTCACTTTTTCATCTCGGGCTTGGCTGGTGACCTGACGCTCATGTATCAGTTCAGTCAGGACGCGGGCGCGACTCCTCTCCAGAGCGATTGCGGCGCCGGCGTGGTCGCCTGCGCGGATACGCTGCTGCGCCCAGAGGATATAAGCATCCCAATGCGGCTCGGTAGACAGGGCGCGCATTTCTGGGTCAATCCACTCCCCACGTTGCTCCTCGAGGTACTGGAGGGCTTCTCGGAGCACCTCTTCAGCGCGCGTGGGTTCTCCCTGCGCCATGTAGATACGCGCTCTGTGCATGTTCATGAGTATTAGCTCCGGTGAACCAAGCTGCAGCGAGTCGTAGATACGCCTCGCCTCGTCCAATGAAGTGCGCGCTGCATCGTAATTCTTGCGCCGGATTTCGATTTCGCTCAGAGTGGTCAGCACGCGCACCCGCTGAAGGGTGGTGACACCCTGCTCACGGAGCCAATCTGCCACGCGCTGTATCTCCGACGCGGCTTTATCGAGCTCGCCGCGCTGTGCATACAGTTTTCCGAGGTTGATAAAGCACGACAGGGAGTCCATATGGGGAATGCCCCCCAAACGCTCACGCGCTGTCGTGAGGTATTCCTGCGCTTCCTCAATGCGTCCCAGTTCAAGGTAGGTTGCGCCTAAGTTCGTCTCGATGCTCGCCATGAAGAGCGGCGAGCTATTCAGTTGCCTGCACAACTGATGGGCGGCGGTAAAGGCGTTAATCGCCCCCTGATAGTCTCCCAAATGCCCGTGGATAGTACCCAAGAGGATAATAAATGACAGCTCATATTGATCAATCATGGGTAAGTCTGTGATCTGACGACACAACTCCAGCCCGCGATTTGCCATCTGCAGGGCGCCGATATAGTTCCCCGCGATAAGTGCCGACTGAGTTTGTGTGGTAAGTTCATGCACTTGTATAAGCAGTTCCCGCGTGTCCGGCTTTCCCAGCGCGTCCAGTTCCTGTTGATACTGGCGGGCTTGTTCCGTACGCCCCAGAAAAGAGTTAACTTGCCTGAGGATAGAAAGAAGGACGCGCAGTGAACTGTACTCCCCCTTCTGCAGGGCGATGGTACGCGCGCGTTCAAGCAGTTCCAGTGCATCGTTATGTTTCATTTGTACCATACGCGCCAGCGCGACAGCAACAAGTATCTGAATCTGGTCTGGCGAGTTTGGATCGGCTTTTTGAGCGATTGTCCAGGCGCGCTCCGCATACTCAACGCCCTCCTTCATATTGTATTTTTGCATTCTCCAGATAGCCCGCAAGGCTAATATCCGCGCGGCGTCGAGGTTGGAGGCGTCGATCTGTTCCTGCTGTTCCCATGCACGGTCTGCGTATTCAATAGCCCGGTCGATTTGAGACTGCATAAACGCCATGGCGGCACGACGTTCGTAAGCAAGTACAAGGAGGCGTCGATCGACGTTCGGTTGCTGAAGGCACATGTCGATGCTTTTTTGCATCAAGTTTTCTGCTTGTTCAAATTGATTCAGATGAAAGTAAAAATTGGCGGCGTGCAAGGTGAGGGCGGCGTGCGCTTGCGGCGGCGCATTTAGCTCCTCGCACAGTTTGAGCGCGTTCCGGACGCGCTCCAAACCGCGAGCATACTGCTGAAGTTCCTCGTCAATTGCCGCCAGACTCGAGAGTATTGTGAGCCGCTCCAGCCTTTTAGGAGCGGTCTTCTCGAGAATCTGTAAAGCGCGTTCGTAAGCCTCTATGGCTTTGTTGTGATTGCGCCATTTATGGTAGATCTCGCCGAGCCAGTAGTAGCAAATGCCCGTCTCGAGCGAATCGGGCGCGACGGGTTCGCGTACCTTAAGTGCCTGTTCGAATAATATCGCCGCCACATCCAGGTGTTGGGCAGCGTGGAATCGCTGGGCGTATCTTCGCAACACCTCTGCCAGTGCGAGAGGGCGACTGGTTTTTTGTTGCGCTGCACTGAGTACGCGATTGAGGATTGCTTGGCGTTGTTCCGCCGGCGCCGCGCGCACTGCCCACAGCTCGCCGAGCAGTGCTTCCACCTCGTACGGTGCGTCGCCGAGCTCTTTCCAGAGCGCAGCGGCTTGCGACCACGCTTTGACCGCGTCATCGGGGCGGTCTTGTCTCTCCAGGGCAATCGCCTGTGCGCGTTGCGCATACGCCTCAGCAACCTTGTCGCCTTCTTGACGCGCCTGTAGAAGCAGCGCCGCGCTTCGTTCCAGAGCCGTGACGTGGTCTTTCTCCTCGATGAGTTGTTGAAGCGCTTCCATTTGCTTCTGCAGTTCTGGACGTGCCGTTGGGGCTGGGGCATCGGCAGGTTGTGCCCAAGCCCATACTGAGAGCGCGATTAACCCAAGATAGGATACGAAACCTTTCAATAGGTTCATCTCTATTTCCCTTGTGTTTTTGAGTTTCAGTGCAAATTACCATTTTCCTTGTTTAGAAGGCGCGCCTTGCGGGGCGAAGCAAGGCGCGCCCGGGGCAGGGCAGAGAAGCTCACAGGCGTCCCGTACGCCCTGACAAGGCGGCGGACGGCGATTTTTCCAGCAACGCCATCAGCACTAAGGCGGGACCTTCTCCCGACTCGTAGCTCACACGCATTTCCAACGAACCCGAGCGCGAGTTGAACTCCGCGATAGGCAGGGCGTCCACCATCGTATCGCTGGCAATCAGTCGTCCGTTCTGGAACACCGCGACATCGAGGTCATCCGCTAAATCGTCGCCCACTGCGACGGCGGCATGGCGTCCCGTGTTGATGCCGCTCAGAGTAATCGCCTGCACCTCGCCGACACGCATAATGAACCCGTAGAAGCGTGCTATCTGATAGTCCGCCAGTTGCGCCAACGAGGTGATTGCCGTCAACTTAGAAAACGCTGCAGAGACGTCACGCATCGGCACATCCCAGCCTTCATCGACAGTGAACACTGCGAAGTACGCCAGAGCGCGTCCCTGAGCGCGCGCCATCTTCAGGCGGATAGTATACTGCCCCGAAGCGGAGACGGTAAACTGCACGCCTGCATCCTTATACGAGCGTGTATCTTCCACAATCGCCCGTCCCCGCGAGTCCAGTATCTGTAGGTCGAGGTCTGATGCGTTCTCGCTACCGTTGGCGTAGATTACATAGTGTGTCCCAGCGGCGAAGTAGCGCGTGAAATCTGCAGATTCACCGCGCCTCAGCGCCTGTCCGCCGATAGACCACCCTTGGTCTAATCCCATCTGTTGCGCATGCACTCCTGCTAAGATCGCGCATCCCAGCGCGAGGCTTATCCCGACACTTCTCAGCTGTTTGTTCATGCTCTCCTCCTGCTTGTCGCTGGAGCGATCTTTGTCGCTCTTGAGCAGGGAATACAACGGCTTTACACTTATCGTGACAGGTTTTTGCCCTCTGTTAACCCCTTTTAGAGACCGTTTACAGGTCTGGCTTCTCCCACAACTTCAAGATCACTTTCAGCGGTGCGTCGGTGCGGATGGCGTTCCCGCAGTGATGCACATGGGAGGCACGATAGCCTTGCGCCCGCAAAAACTTGATCGCCGCGTGCGTGGACGGCACCGAGCGGTTCAATCGGTCGGCGATGACGGGCAGGCTATACACGATGGGCAGTTCGTCCAACTCGCGGTTGAGCTTGGAGAGGAAGCGTCGCGCGTGGTCGAAGTAGTCTTCCCGTGCGGCGCGGTACATCGCGCTGAGGAAGGCGTGGTCGTGGAGTGGCCCCAGCCACAGCGGTCCTGCCCAGCGCACGGTGGTAGAAGGGTGGTACTCGTGGTTCACGGGCGCAGGCACGCCCGCCATCGTCGCGCGATATTCGCCGTCAGGCATCTGCGCGATGAAGCCCATCTGCTCTGTGTTGAACCCGCGCGTGCCTTTGAACGCGCGAATCAGCGTGCGCCAGCAGTAGCCATCGAAGAAACTGAGCAGGGGCTGCCCATACATATTCGCCTGAATCAGCCGACGTTGCACATACCCGACGAGGATACGCAGCCCCACTTCGTGGCACTCGCGCCCGTAGGCGGATACAGCATCGTAAGACTTAAGTGCCTCGCCACGTTGTGCCCCACACAGCACCGGCGCATCGGTAGCGGTGATGTAGAGCAGCCCCTCCCAACGCACCACGCCGGCAAGATACGCCACATAGGGCGACGGCGTGCCGAATGGATCTAAATCAATCCAGTCGAAGCGTCGCTCTTCCAGATAGAACCGGCACAGCAGTCGCTGGGCGAGTTCGTTGTGGAGTTCCACACGCGGGTCGCCTTCCACATGCCCGCGCAGCACCTCGAAGCTGGTGTAGTTGGCATCGTTGACCACCATGTGGGCGACGGGGGCTTCCAGCAGGTAGCGCTTCGTGCGAAGCCCTGCGCCCGCCATGAGTTCTAAAACTTCTAAGGGGCGTTCCAGCCGTTCCGCTTCCGCTCGCATCGCCAGCACGCCCAGGTCACGTCCCAGCCGCGCACGCGGGTTGTAAAACACATGCTCACTTTGCGGCAGATGGAACTCTGCCGCGCCTTCTTTGTAGACCTGAACTGCCATAGGGAACGGTAATTGTACCGCTTTTAGAGGGAATCGTTGGCGCGGTGTCAATGAACGCGAATCGAAGCATTTGCCCGCTTTTAGTGCAGAATAGCCCATGAATTCAGCAGGAATTTTATACAAGCCCTCTAATGAAACGGTGGTGAGACAATGGTCTGGCGCAAGGCAGCGCATATCGCGCTTGGATGCACGCTTCTGTTGGCGTTTCAACTGTACGGTGTTGCAGAACTGATACGAAACGAGCCGCCTCGAGGCAGCGTGTTCGGAGTGGTCTACTCGGAACGCACTTTAGGCCCCATCCCGAACGCCTTCGTGCGACTCACGCGGGAGGAACTATCAACGGAACCCCAAGCCCCCACCGATTCCCCACCCGAAGCCGCCTACCGCACTCAAGGGTGGAGCGCAGCACTCACCCCGGAGGGCGTTCTCTACCCATTTGAGTATCAGGCGTGGGAAACTTACACCGATTCGCAGGGGCGATTCCAGCTGCGTGGAATCCCGGCGGGCGTCTATAAAGTCTATCTTTCCAGCAAAGTTCACGAGTGGACCATCGAGAAGCAACAATCGGTGCATATTGTGGTGCGCGAGGGGGAGCGGGTGGATGCAGACCTGGCGATGAAGCCCGTCGACCCGTTCATCGAGCTGATCCATCCGCAAGCGGTTTACTATCCTGACGAGCCGCTGCGTGTGGGTGTGCGCGGCTTTCATTACGAGGACACGATGCAACTCACGCTCTATCGCGTCCGCAACGAGGACTCCGAACAGCCACCACTGGCGCTCTACGATTTCCTGAGCAACCTGCGCTACGGCTGGTGGCGACGCGACCTCACTCTGCATCAACGGATCAGCGAGTTAAGCCGCTTTATGACGCCCATCTGGGAGCGGGAGATGCCCGTGCGAGGGCGTGACCCTGAAGGTGTATATACCCAATACATCGAGGTTCCGCGTCAATCCGAAGGCGCGTATGTGCTGCTGATTGAGGCGGGCGCAGTCACACAGGCGGCGCTCTTGAGTATTTCCCCGATTGCCGTCGTGACCAAGTCGGGACGCGGCGTCGCCGAGGTCTGGTGTACCGATTTGCGCACGGGACAGCCGATTCCCAACGCGGAGGTGCGCATCTACGGGCGTCCTTATGAAGATCAGGACAATAAGCGATTAACATCCACAATCCGCCAGTTCGCGACAGGGCGTACCAACGCGCAGGGACTGTGGAGCGCCCGAGAATTGCTAAATGTCAGCCTGAGCTGGGGCGACCGACTGGTCGCGGTACGTTCTCCACGCACAGGCGCGCTCGTCTACTGGGGACGACCGTACATCGGCGGCTATCGCGAGGACACAGAGTCTGATGTGCGTCTCGACGGCGTTCTCTATACGGAACGCCCAATTTACCGTCCGGGCGACACGATTCAGGTGAAGGGCGTTGTGCGTCTGGGCATCGTGCCCGACTATCGCCTCCCGCCGCCCAACCTGCCCGTTGAAATCGCCGTCTACAACCCGCGCGAGGAACTGGTTCACGAAGCACGCACGACGCTGAGCGCGATGGGAAGCTTCCACTTCGCGTTCCGCACCTCACCCGAAGCGGAAACCGGCTACTACCTTGTCACCGCGCAAGTGGGCGACTACACTTCAATCAGCCAGTACGTGCCCGTCAGCGCGTACCGCAAACCCACCTACCGCATTACAGTCCGCCCCGATAATACGCTGTACATGCCCGGCGAGGTCGTCCGCGCACAAATCCACTCCGAATACTACTTTGGGATGCCTGTGCCCAACACGCAGCTGTTTTACACGGTCTACCGCCGTGAAAAGTTCGTCTGGGAAGATTATGACGAGACGGACTATGTGGACGAGTCGGACGAATCGGGCGGATATTACGACGAATATGAGAGTGACAGCTCTGGGCAAGTGGTGGCTACGGGCGAGCTAACCACCGACGCCGCGGGGCGAGCGCAGCTGCGCCTGAACGCCAACGACCTGTTGCTACGTCGCGAACCAGACGAGCCGAGTTATCTTGATGAGACGGGCTTGACCTACGAATACACGCTGGAAGTGTACGCGCTATCGGAGGGCTGGGAAGGCGCGAAGGGTTCAGCCCAGTTCGAGATCGCAACCAGCCTATGGGAAGCGCGCCTGACGCCCGAAGTGCAGTTCGGCGACTCAGGGCGCGCCTACCGCTACACCGTACGCCTTACCGACCGCCGCACGGGGCGACCTGTGCAAGCGACGCTGCGCTGGCAAGCAGGACTCTACCTGATGGCGGGCAGACGCGCTCGCTACGATGTACGCGCCGAGGGAACCCTGCAAACGAACGCACAAGGCGTCGCCCAGTTCGAAGTCGCGCCCCCACACAGTGGCGACTGGCACGTCCGTATCACCGGGCGCGACTGGGACGGCAACCCCATCACCGCGAGCCACTGGCTCTGGATTTGGGGCCGCGATTACGTGCCCTGGTGGTGGGAGCGTCAGCAGCAGGCGAACGCGCTGGATGCACGCCTGCAGAAACGCCTCTACGAACCCGGCGAACAGGCGGAACTCGCGCTGCGCACACCCCACACCGACGCGGTGTTCTATGTCACGCTGGAAGGCGCAAACCTCTACCACTCCCAGATTGTGAAAGCACAAGGCGCACTGACCCGCGTGCGCCTCCCCATTACACGCGCGCAAATCCCCAACGCCTACGTGTCCGTGTGTATGGTACGCAACAAGGAACTCATCCAGCGCGTGCTGGAGGTGAAGGTCGGCAGGCAGTACGGCGCACTACAGGTGTCGATCCAAACCGACAAGCCGCGCTACGAGCCGGGCGAAACGCTCACCGCCCGCATCCAGACCGCCGATTTGCAGGGACGCCCCACCTCCGCCGAAGTCTCGCTCGCCGTCGTGGACGAGGCAATCTACAGCATTCGCGAGGATAACCCACAATCCGTGTATCGTGCCTTCTACGGACGGTTGTCCAACGCCGTGTACACCGACTTTTCCGCCGTGTGGCTCGCGCTGCAAGGCGATAAGGGCAGCGTGGAGACCATCCGCCGCGACTTCCCCGACACCGCCTTCTGGCAACCCGCCGTGATGACTGACGCGCTCGGGCAGGCGACGGTGCGCCTCAAACTGCCCGGCAACCTCACCGAGTGGCGACTGACGGCGATTGGACATAGCCGCGATACGAAAATCGGCTTCGCTCGCGCGAAAGTCAAAGCGTCCAAAGACCTGATGGCGCGTCTACGCCTGCCCCTCTGGCTTGCGGAGGGCGACCGCACGGAGATTAGCGCGATCCTGAGCAACGACACCGACCAGCCGCGTGCGGTGCAGGTGGAGCTGCGCGCGCCCGATGATGTGCGTACACAGACAGCTACCGTCCCCGCGAACAACTCCATCACCCTGCGTTGGAGCTACGAGGCGAAATCGGTCGGCATGCAGAAGTTCATCCTCATCGCCCGGGAGCAGGGGGGACGCCTGCGCGACGCCGAGGAGCGCGTTTTGGAAGTGAAACCGCTCTCCACTTTTGAGGTGGACACGCGCACCGTGCTGCTGGATGGTGAGCGCACGCTCACCTTCACGCTACGCCCCGACGCCCAGCTGGGGCGCACCACTCTCTCCGTAGAAAGCTTCCCCGGACTCGGCGCTATTGTTGTGGATAGCCTCCGCTATCTGACAGATTACCCCTACGAATGCGTGGAGCAGACGGTAAGCCGCTTTGTGCCCGCAGTGATGGCGCAGCGCGCGCTCAAAGAGGCGGGCATCCCGATGGACGCCGAGACCCAGCGCAAAATCGCCGAAATCACCGAGCGTTCCCTCCAGCGACTCCAGCGACTGCAAACCAGCACCGGCGGATGGGGCTGGTGGGAATCGAGCGAGCCGTTGCTCTGGACAACCGCCTATGTGGTCTGGGGCTTGCACAAGGCGAAACAGGCAGGCATCGCCGTGCCTGAATCGATGTATGAGAACGGTGTGGACGCGCTGCGCGAGCTGACCCAACGCTCGCTCCAGACATATCCTTCAGACCTGAGACGCGCCACGCGCGTGGGGCAATTCTCGATGGGCATGCTTTTCCCGCTTCAAGTGTTAGCCGAAGTCGACTCTGCGCCCCCCGACGCGCTTTATGACCCGACGCATCCCTTTTACAACTGGCTGCTGGACGTCTTGAAAGGCCCACCCGGCTACTGGACGCAGCAGAACCGTTTCACCCTGATTCATATCTTCCAGCGGTGGCGTGTCCTGCCCAACGCCGAGCAGCATCTGGAAAACCTGTGGCGACTCGCCCTGCGCGACGCCTACGAAGACCGCAGCTACATCGACTGGTCGCCCAACCGTACCGGTCAGCCGTGGTGGTACTGGGACGGCTGGATGCCCACCGAGACGCAGGCAATGGCGTTGCAGGCATTGCTGCGCGAGGGCGCATCGGCACGGATTGGCTCACCGCGCCGCTACCAGCAACTACTGCACAAGACCGTCGTCGCGCTGCTGATGGGCTATCGGGAGGACGGCTGGTATTCCTCGCGCGACACCGCGCTCGCTGTGGAAGCGTTGCTGGGCTACCTACCGCAGGCGTCCAAAGAACTCTTCGCTCAAGAAGCCGAGTACGAAGTCTGGCTGAACGGGCAGCAGGTGCAGACAGTGACTGTGCCGCCGGAATCGTTCTGGCAGCGGCGACCGCCGCCCGTGTTGCGCAACCTGCCGTGGCGCGCGGGCGAGAACACGCTGATATTGCGCCCCCGACGCGGTGCGCCGCTCGTCAGCGTGGTTCTCAAGCAGGCGCGCCCTGTGAGCCTCCAAGACGCCGACAGCCCCGCAGGTCCCCTACGCCTGCGTGTGTACCGCATGGAGCGACCTGCGGATATGACTTCGCTGGGCGAGCGGTTGCATCCCCTACGCTCTGGCGACACTGTGCGCGCGGGCGAGCTGCTGCGCATCGATGTGGAGGCGCACATGCCCCAAAAACTGCCGCGTCTGGATTACACCGTGCTGGAGACGCCCTTCCCGGCAGGCGGCGCGCCGTTCGACACCGAAGCGTTCCTGCAACTCTGGTGGTGGCGGTACGACCTCGAGCAGATTCGAGACGACCGCGCCGTCTCGTTCCGAAGCGAATGGACGCAGGGCGACGCCTATCACTACTCGCTGCTTGTGCGCGCCGAAACCCCCGGCGAATACACCATCTTGCCGGCGCACCTGTGGGGCATGTACGCGCCCTATCAAGCGCACAGCAACGGATTCAGGCTGCGTATTCGGGGAGATTGAGAACTCGTTCACTCTCGGCACCCCTCTTGAAAGGGAAGGGGGCTGAGGCGTTCATGAGGGCAGGTTCGGCGAACCTCGCTTTCTTAATGCTGAGACTCGGAGCAGGACGCTGTGCCCTTTGAGGGAGCAGTGGGTAAAGACGCATTTCCATAGCGCGGAGGAGCGTCTGGAGGCAATGGCGCTATCCATCGCCGCGCACCGCCTGCAGGAATCCCACGCTCCCCCTCGAATCCAGGAACTGAGTATCATTTTCTGCGTATAGTTATGAGGTAGACGCTATGCCAAGGAAGAAAACCACACCTACTACAGAATCTATCGAGACGCCTGTCCGCAGGCGTCGACGCACGGTCAAACGGCGCGTGGAGATACCAGCCACTCTGCCGATTTTACCCGTGCGAGATAATGTCTATTTTCCCAACACCCTTGCGCCGGTGTTGGTGGGGCGTGAGAAGTCGCTGCGCGCAGTGGAAGCTGCCCTGGAGTCGCCCAGCAAGATGATGCTGCTGGTGACCCAGCGCGATGTTACGGTGGAAGACCCCGCTCTGGAAGACCTGTTCGAAGTCGGCGTCGTCGCCGAGATTCTGCAAGCCATCCACGCGCCCGACAACACTATGCGCGTCGTGTTTCGCGGAGTGCAGCGCGCACGGATGCTGAACCTGCAAGCGGACGAGCCGTACCTGCTGGCGCAGGTTGAGCCGATTCCCGCACGCGAAGCGAAACTGACTACCGATATCGAGGCACTGATGCGCTCTGCCGTCGACATGTTCGAGGACATCGCCTCCCATGAGCGTGGCATCCCGCCCGAAGTGGTCGCCACCATCTCCTACATGCAGGAGCCGGGGCGACTGGCGGATACGATTGCCCACTTCGCGCCGCTCCGATTCACCGACAAGCAGAAGGTACTGGAGACCATACCCATCAAAGAGCGGCTCGATGTGCTGGTGCATGTGCTGCGCCACGAACTGGAAATCGCCGAGCTGAAACAGCGCATTCAGGACCGCGTGGAGCAGGAACTGGGCGATACACAGCGTGAATATTACCTGCGTGAGCAGCTGAAAATTATCCAGCGCGAACTGGGCGAACGCGATGAGCGGTTCTCCGAAGTGGAAGACTATCGCACTCGCATCGCCGAGTCGGGTATGCCCGAAGACATCGCCGAACGCGCCCTCAAGGAGGTGGATCGCCTCGAGAAAATGCCCTTCGGCTCGCCCGAAGCGTCCGTCATCCGTACCTACCTTGATGTGATGCTCTCCCTGCCGTGGAAAGAGCGCACCGAAGACCGCGTGGACATCAACGAGGCGGCGCAGATTCTGGACGAAGACCACTACGGTCTCAAGAAAGTCAAAGAGCGCGTGCTGGAGTTTCTGGCGGTGCGCAAACTCTCTGGCTCGCTCAAGGGTCCTATTCTGTGCTTTGTGGGACCGCCGGGCGTGGGCAAGACCTCGCTGGGACGCTCGATTGCCCGTGCGCTGGGGCGCAAGTTCATCCGTGTGTCGCTGGGCGGCGTGCGCGATGAAGCCGAGATACGCGGGCACCGACGCACCTACATCGGCGCGATGCCCGGGCGCATCATTCAGGGCCTCCGACAGGCAGGCACGCGCAACCCCGTGTTCATGCTCGATGAGATCGACAAACTCGGCTACGACTTTCGCGGCGACCCCACTTCCGCCCTGCTGGAAGCGTTGGACCCTGAGCAGAATGACAAGTTCTCCGACCACTACCTGGAAGTGCCGTTCGACCTGTCGGATGTGATGTTCATCACGACGGCGAACACGCTGGAGACGATTCCTGCGTCCCTGCGCGATCGCGTGGAGATTATCGCGTTCTCCGGCTACACCGAGGACGAGAAACTCCACATCGCCCGCGATTACCTGATCCCGCGCGTGCTGGAGCGGCACGGGTTAACAAGCGAGCATTTAGAGATTACCGACGACGCGCTGCTGCGCATCATTCGCGAATACACGCGCGAGGCGGGCGTGCGCAATCTGGAGCGCGAACTCTCCACCATCTGCCGCAAGGTCGCCAAGCAGGTCGCGGCGGGCGAGGAGGTGCATGTG
>JAOAFW010000025.1 GCA_026416065.1 Fimbriimonadales bacterium | reverse complement strand
CGCCGAGCCGTTGCCCGCCGAACTGCGCCTTGCCACCCAGCGGCTGCTGCGTGACCAGCGAGTAGGGTCCTATCGAACGGGCGTGGATTTTCTCCTCTGCGAGGTGTTCGAGTTTCAAGATGTACAGGTAGCCAACGGCGACGGGGTTGCCGAACGGCTCACCTGTGCGTCCATCGCGCAGAATCACCTTACCCGTTTCGGGGTCGAAGCCTGCGCGGTCTATGACACGCTGGCGAATCGCTTCCGTCAGCGCATCGACGGCAGGCGTCTTCTTTTCGGCGAAGGCGAGACGCTCAGCAATCCGTTTACGTTCGGCTTCGGAAGCATTTTGGAGCACGGTACGCACGGCGTCCATCGCCTCGTCGAAAGTTGCGCGATAACCCCACTCGACGGGGTTGCCCGCCTCGTCGTGCAGGTGTAGCTCGTGATCCAGCAGGATACGCAGTGCCTTACGACGCAAACGGTCGGCTAAGTAGCACATCTCCTGCCTAATCTCATCGGGTGTAGAACTCTGGAACACGGGCGTACGGAAGCGAATCCCCAGCTCTTTAGCCACCAAGCCGAGGTGGAACTCCAGAATCTGCCCGATGTTCATGCGCGAGGGTACGCCGAGCGGGTTGAGCACGATATCGATGGGCGTGCCGTCCATCAGGAACGGCATATCTTCCACAGGCTGAATCTTCGAAATCACGCCTTTGTTGCCGTGCCTACCTGCCATCTTGTCGCCTTCGGTGAGCGGGCGACGGGTGGCGACCGTCACGCGCACGCGATGGTTCACGCTCGGCGGCAGTTCGTCCTCTTCCAGCTGCCTCAGCACGCCATGACAGCGCGGGCAGGTTTTGGTTTCCATCGGCTTGGCGCGGTAGAACAGGCTCTTGCACGAATCACACTCGTACTTGAAGCGGGCGAACTGGGTGACGCGCACCACGTAACCGCGCTCGCCGTGCGGTAGGCGCAGCGACACGTCGCGCATCTCTTCCGCCTTCCCACCGAAGATAATGCGCACGAGCTTTTGCTCGGTCGTGCCCTCAGTTTGCCCTTTGGGCTGAATCTTGCCCACGAGCAAGTCATCAGGTTTGACCTCCGCACCGATACGGATGATACCGTTCTCATCGAGGTCGCGGCGCGCCTCCTCGCCGACGTTGGGGATGTCGCTGGTGATTTCCTCCGGACCGAGCTTCGTTTCAGTCGCATCGGTCTGGTGGCTCTCCAGATGGATACTGGTATAGGTGTCGTCATAGAGCAGGCGTTGTGAGACGAACACGGCGTCTTCGTAGTTATAGCCACCTGCGGGCAGGAACGCCACGAGAATGTTGCGTCCCAGAGCGAGTTCCCCGTTCTCAGTGGACGGTCCATCGGCAATCACGTCACCTTCACGCACGCGCTGCCCCAGCTTCACTTTTGGTAGGAAGGTAAAGCAGGTGCCCTTGTTGGACTGGACAAGATGGGGCAAGCGATAGACATCCAGCTCCCCGTTGTCCTCGCGTTCGATGCGGATTTCGGCGGCGGAGACATACTTCACGCGCCCGGACGCTCGCGCGGTAATCAGGCTTTGCGCGTACTTGGCGGCGACGCGTTCGATACCTGTATGCACCAGCGGCGCTTCGGGGTTGACGAGTGGCACGCCCTGACGCTGCATGTTCGAGCCCATCAGAGCGCGCCCCGCATCGTCGTGTTCGAGGAAGGCAATCATTGTCGCCGAGGCAGAGAACACTTGCGCGGGGTCGACATCCATATACTGCACCTGCTCGCGTGGCACGATGGGGTACTCGTCACGCCAGCGCACCTGTACCATTTCAGGCAAGTAGCCGTTTTCGTTCAGCGGGGTGTCAGCCGGAGCGATATACGCGCTCTCGTCCTCATCGGCGGGCAGGTACACCACCTCGTCGGTTAGTTTGCCGTTGCGCACGCGGCGATAGGGCGTGCGCAGGAAACCGTAATCGTCCACATAAGCGTACAGAGTCATCTGGTTCACGAGACCGATGTTCTGTCCTTCAGGTGTCTCGATGGGGCAGATGCGTCCGTACTGGGAGGGCGTGATGTTGCGCACCTGGGGCGGAATGCTCTGTCGGTTCAAGCCGCCGGGTCCCAGCACCGATAGGCGTCGCTTGTTCGCCAGCTCCGCCAGCGGGTTGGTCTGATCCATGAAAGTCGAGAGCGGGTTGGTAGCAAAGAACGATTGCAACGCACCTGCCACTGGCTTGACGCTCAGCACCACATTGGGCAGGATTTGCGAGACATCCTCCGCAGCAGTCATCTTCTCGCGGGCGGTCTTCTCGAGTTTGAGGAACGCCGCGCGCAGGTGCGCCTGCAGCAGCTCGCCGACGGAGCGCACGCGCTTGTTTGCGAGATGGTCGGTGTCTTCGTAATCATGCTTGTCTTCCGCCATTTCCAGCAAGTGGCGCAGGGCGAGAACTAAGTCGGGTACGGTCAGGCGGCGTACACTGTCGGGGATTCCATGCCGTAGCTTGCGCGTAATCTGGTAGCGTCCGACGCGCCCTAAGTCGTAACGGCGCGGGTCCAGCACCAATCCGTAGAACAGGTTGCGTACATTCTCCTCGACGGCGGGGTCGCCCGGTCGCATGCGGCGATAGAAGTCCAGCACCGCCTCACGGGAGTCGGTGGTTGGGTCGGCATCTAAGGTCGCCTTGAGCAGGGGTGGCAAATCCATATCCCCGCCTTGTACCTCGATAAAGCGCACGCGCACTTCGGGCAACTTGAGCTTTGCGACCTGCTTGGCGGTCTTCTCATCGATTGTCTCGCCTTCTTGAACGATGACCTTGCCCTTCGCGTTGGTGATGGTTTCTGCGGCGGTCTTACCGATGAGGTCGCCCTCTCTGGGTGTGTGAAGGGTCAGTTCGCGTGGGATTTCACGCCGCTCGCGCGGGCGCCCGAACATCGCGGCGATGGCGTCGCTGGTCAGCCCCAGCACAGGGTCATAGGGTGGCTCGCACTGAACGCGCAGCGTGCGCGCCCCAGCGGGGAAGTTCTCCAGCAGGTCGAAGGTCAGCACATCACCTTTTTCCAGCAGCGTTTTGCCCTCGTACTCTACATCCTGCAGCATGCGCCAACCCACAGCGCGTTCCAGCTCCAGTTCGGCAGGTACGCGCGCTTCGTCATACGCTGCGAACGCCTTGATAATCTGGGTAATTGGCAGCTGCTTGGACTGGTGAACCTTCAGGCGAATCACATTCTGCGGGTCGGTGCCGCCGTCCAGCCACGGACCTTCGGCGGGGATAATCTGCATTTGCAGCACCTTGCCGAAGGCGCGCGCCATCATCTCGCGTCCCGTGCTGGATAGAAACGGCGAGGGGAAGTGGATTCCCGGCGTGCGGTTCAGCTGGCTGATAATCACGCGCTCACGCCCATTCACGATGAAGGTTCCGCCTTCGGTCATCAACGGCAGGTCGCCCAGATAAATCTCGCTTTCCTGTACCTCGCCGTCGCGCTTGCCAAAGCGCACCTTCACGCGCAGCGGGGCGTCGAAGGTGATCTCCCGGTCGCGGCACTCCTCTACCGAGTATTTCGGCTCGCCCAGACAATAGTCGCCAAATTCGATAAAGTAGTTCCCCGTCAGGTCATAAATCGGTGAAAAGGTTTGAAACAGTTCTTTCAGTCCTTCCTCTAAAAACCAGCGATAGGAGTTGTATTGGATTTCAATCAGGTTCGGTGGCTCTAAGACTTCACGAATGCGCTTTCGGTTGTGTCGCACAATCCGCATAAATTACCCTCCACAGGCGCAAATTTGCCCAGTCTGATAGTATACCTCAAGCCCGGTCGCCGAGTCAAGGGGTTGACTCCTCACGTTTCAAATGGGTATACTCCCAGCGCTTTGCGACCGAGGTCGCAGGGTACGAGACTATCACCAAGGAGGGAGACTATGGTCAACATAGTACGCTTGGGGTTGATAGCCCCACTCGTGAGCCTGATCGTCGCAGCCTCGGCGCAGCAAACGATCACTTACACCGTTAAATCGGGCGACTCGTTATACACCATCGCCCACCGCCACGGCTTGCGTCTGCCTGAACTGCTCAAAGTCAACAATCTGCGCAACCCGCATGACCTGCAGATTGGTGACAAGATCAAAATCCCCATCAAGGGCGGCGCAACGTCAAAGAAGTCTGTGTCTCAGTCGGGTTCCCCCGCATCCGGCTGGGCAGAGGTTAATAAAGACCGCATCAATGTCCGCAGCGCGCCCAGTACCGGCGCGAAGCGCGTCACTATTGCGGATCGCTGGACGAAGGTAAAGGTGCTGGGGCGTCAAGGAGACTGGAGCCGGATTCGGCTGCAGAATGGACGCACGGGCTGGCTCCTTAGCCGTTACCTCAGCCCGACGAAGCCCCCTCAACCGAAGCAAGTAGCTGAAGTCTCTAAGTCTCGAACACAACAGGCGAAGTCTTCCGCGGTTCGTGCTGCGCGTCGCAACGCCTCGCGTGCCGAGATCCTCGCAAGCGTATCTGGTGAGCAACCCAGCGCTGTACGCCGCGCGCTCAACTATCTCGGTTCGCGTTATCGCTACGGCGGCAGCAGTTCGCGTGGCTTCGACTGCTCGGGCTTCACTTCCTACATCTATCGGCAGCACGGCATCAACTTGCCCCACAACTCCGCAGCGCAGTACCGCGTGGGCAAGCCCGTCTCACGCAGTGATCTCCGACCGGTCGACCTCGTGTTTTTCCGCACACGCGGGCGG
>JAOAFW010000424.1 GCA_026416065.1 Fimbriimonadales bacterium | reverse complement strand
ATCTGAGCGACCTCAAACGCCTGCGCGTGGGCGTGATTACCAACCACACAGGCCTCACCGCCGAGCGCGAGCATCTGATTGACAAACTGCAGCGACTGGGCGTGACCATCGGCGCGCTGTTCAGCCCCGAACACGGCATCCGCGGGCAGCTGGACGAGAATGTGCCCGACAGCGTCGACGAGCGCACGGGGCTGCCTATCTACAGTCTCTACGGCGAGCGCAAGAAACCCGCCCCGCAACAGTTGGCGAACCTCGACGCGCTGATTTTCGACATCCAAGACATCGGCGCGCGCTACTACACCTACATCTCCACGATGGGGCTGGCGATGGAAGCCGCCGCCGAACGCAAAATCCCGATTTATGTGCTGGATCGCGTGAACCCCATCGGCGGCGCAGTGGAGGGACCGCTTGCCGACTCCGACCGCCTCTCGTTCACCGCGTACCATACGATTGCGCTGCGACACGGCATGACCGTCGGCGAATTGGCACGCATGTTCAACGCGGAGCGGAATATCGGCGTGGAACTGAAAATCGTCCCCTGCGAGGGCTGGAAACGCACCATGACGCTGGACGAGTGCGGCTTCTACTGGACGAACCCCTCGCCCAATATGCGCCGTCTGCAGCAAGCGTTTTTGTATATCGGCATCGGCGTGTGGGAAGCGACGAATCTCTCCGTTGGGCGCGGCACGGACACGCCGTTCGAAATCGTCGGCGCGCCGTGGATTGACGGGCGCAAACTCGCAGGGATGCTGAACGAACTGCCCACCAGCGCTGGCGCACGCTTTGTGCCGATGGTGTTCACCCCCACCAGCAGCGTGTATAAGGGCGTGGAGTGTCAGGGCGTCTCGGTGTTCATCACCCACCGCGAGCAGCTGCGCCCGTTCTCGATGGGCGTCGGACTAGCGTACTGCTTACGCAAACTCTACCCGCGCGAATGGGAAGCGCAAAAATCGCTGGGGCTGCTCGCCAACCGTGAGGTGCATGCCATGCTAATGGACGGCGCAGAGCCTGAGCGAATCCTGCAACGCTGCAATCGGGATGGGGAAGCATTCATAAGGAGACGAGAAGCGTTTTTGTTGTATCCGTGAGTCCGGCTGCGCACGCCAGCGCCTGCCCCTGAAACGGCGGAAGGGTGAAACTTTCGCGCAAAATTCCGTATAATATAATGTGGAAGCCCTGCGCGCGGGACTTCAGCAGCAACTCCGGAAGGGTTTTAGCCGTCTAACGAGTATTACCTGCAGAAGTTAGAGCGCACTATTTCGCATGTATTGGTAACAACTATTACAAAAACAGACAGGAGGCGATAAAGATGGCGACATTCAATCCGATGGAGGTTGAGGCGATTCTGCACCGCCTGGCAGGCGAGAAGGCAGACAAGTTTCAGCGTGAGGTGCTATATCCGCAGATGGCACGCGCGATGAAACTGCATCTGCCCAACAGCGAGGCAGTGCGGGAGGCACTGGCAGACCCGTATTACGCCTTTCGCGTGATGCTGGGCTACTATGCGTTCGCCAAACGAGGCAACGATCGCGCCGAGTATTCCGGGTTCGCACTACAAGCGCTGGACAAGGTTCTCAAAGGTGACAAGGCGAACTTCAGCGCGTTCCTGGCGTCGGGCAACGCGCCCGAACAACTCTGGAACGCCTTTGTGGAGGTCTGCCAAGAACACCAGCGCAAAATCAACGAGCAGCTCAATCGTGGGCTGATTGAGGGGTTGGCGGGCTATGCCGCGGCACTCTACGCCGAAGACGAAATCGGCAATATCTGGATGGACATCCAGCAGGCGATTGTGCAGTCCGGGCGGGTGGAACCAATCTACCAGAAAATCACTGACATCAAAGGTATCGGACCCAAAGTCGGCGCACTCGTGCTGCGCGATATGGTCGCCCTGTACGACATGGAGAGCCAGATTGAACCGGGCGACTATCACTACTTGCAGCCCGTAGACACATGGATTCGGCGTATCGGTCCCATGCTGAGCGAAGAGATTAGCGACAAGACCGCCGACTGGGTGATTGCGGGCAAGTTGTCCAAGCTCTGCCGTCGCAACCGCGTGAGCGGCGTGCGGTTCAATCAGGGCGTACAGTACCTGGCGATTGTGGAAGTGCGCGACTTGGAGCGGCTCAAGGGCTACCTGCGCGCGCTTGCCGAGAGCGCGCCGCGCCCGACCTCGCGCCCCACAGCAGGCGTCGGAGGACGCCCTGCCGCCCGCTCATTCAGCTGGCGCAGGTAAAATAGGACCGCGTAAGATTCCTCGCTCCGCTCGGAATGACACGGGGCTTCGGGCTGCCTGTCGTTCCGAGCGCAAGCGAGGAATCAGCAACTCTAACTATATAACAAATCGTTAGGAGGACACATTATGAAACTCTTTTGTTTTGAAACCGAGCAGGTCATCCCTGCACCGTTAGATGTTGTGTGGGACTTCTTCTCCAGCCCAGTGAACCTGAAAACCATCACGCCGCCCTACATGGGCTTCGACATCTTGACCCCCGTGCCTGATAAGATGGAAGCCGGGCTAATCATCGCCTATACCGTGCGCCCGCTGTTCAATATCCCGATGACATGGGTCACCGAGATCACGCATGTAGAGCCGATGCGTTTCTTCGTCGACGAGCAGCGGTTCGGACCCTATCGATTCTGGCATCATCGCCATACCTTCACGCCCGTCGAGAACGGCGTGCATATGCAAGACCTCGTATACTACGCGCTCAAGCAACCGCTGGTAGACGGCATAATCGACAAACTGCTCGTGCGCCCGCGTATTGAGGAGATTTTCGAGTTTCGTCGGCGCAAGATAGTGGAACTTTTCGGCGAGGTACGGCAAGACATCGCTCCAACGCGCCTGCTCAGCCCAACGCGGTAAAGGGCGAGAACATCGACGCCACGAACCGGCGCACCGACCGTAGCGTCGGCGTCCCGGCCGACGAGCCAGCAGGAGCCATGAGCCACCTGCGTGACCCCGAAAAACTACCAGTTTTCGCTTGCACCGTTGCAACTTGGCACGGGATGTGCTATAATAGAGTTCGAGGATCATTTGCCGCTGAATCTATCATTTGCCCTGTTGTACCATGCCCCCGTTCTGGGGGCGTGAGGCGAGAATACGATTTCTCGCCCCTCGAGGGCGAGTGGTCTCGCCCTCTACGATACTCATCGTGGAGGCAAACTCATGAAAACCCTTCTGAAAGGCTTGGTTGCAACGGCGATTACGTTCAGCATGACCCTTGCCTGGGCGTCGTTCTTCGCAAACGACGACGCTGACGACCCCGCCTACAACCTCGGCTGGAACCTGACCAGCAACGGCGGCACGGGCTTCGGCAACTGGTACGAAATCTCCACCGGCGGAGGCGGGCGCTTCATAGCGACTGCTGGATTTCAGGTGCTGGATGGCAGTCGCTCGTGGGGACTATTCTCAGGTAACGGCAACTACGCCATCGGACGTCCGTTGACCACTACGCTCTCCGCAGGGCAGTTCACCGTACTGGGGCGACACAATGTGAACAATCAGGTCGGCTTCACGGGCGTCACGGTCTACGATGGC
>JAOAFW010000393.1 GCA_026416065.1 Fimbriimonadales bacterium | reverse complement strand
CGCGGAAATGGGGCAGGCAGTGCGTCCCGAAGTGATTGGGCACTTAGACCTGGTGCGTCTGAAGGCGACGCGGCTTGGCGTGGCGGAGCAGGTCGCCACTGAGCGCGTGCGCAAGGCGGTCGAACACGCGCTGGAGGCGATTCGGGCGGTCGAGGCGCGTGTGGAGGTGAACACCTCCGCGCTGCGCAAAGGCTTAGACCAGCCCTATCCCGCCGACTGGATTGTGCAGCTGGGCGTGCGGATGGGCGTGAAGTTCTGCATCGGCGACGATAGCCATCGCCCTGCGCAGGTCGGTTTCGGACTGGAAGAGGCGCGACTTCACCTGCTGCGCAACGGCGTGCGGGAAGTACATTTCCTCACACGCGAGGCTGGACAAGTCATACCCGCAACAGCGAGCCTGGAGGGGTGATGGACGAACCGTGCGCAGTTATTGCGGTTGATGGAGTGGGTGCTTATGTTGCCAGATACTCTGGAGCGTCAGGCGATACAGAAGGGCATCGCCGAGGGACGCGCCGAAGGACTACGAAACGCCCTATCGCTTGTACTCTCGCGACGATTCGGCGAAGAGACCGCTGAAGAGGCACAGCCCGCCCTCGAACGCCTCACGAATGCAGACACACTGCGGCAACTGTTAGACCTCGCTTTGACCGCGCCCGATAGTCAGACAGTCATTGACGCTCTTCAGCAAGCCGCCTCTGAGCAAAGCGAGGATTGAGTCGAATCCTTTTTACTTGTGCGCGCCTCTAACAAGTGTATGCCATGAAAAAGTATCTCGTGTGGCTTCTCTGGGCGATAGCGATTATCGCGTTTGCAAGCGCGGTGCAGACGCGCACGCAGAACACCGCCGAAACGAAGGACTCCTGTACGACCTACATCTACTGGGAGTCGCCCCTGCTTAAGTAGGCTACTCCCACACCAGTAGCGGGTTAAACTTCGTGTCGGTGTCATACACATCGACTCCCTCACGCGCTTTCAGAAAGCCCACCACCAGATAGGTCAACGGCGTCGCCAGGGCTTCGTAGAGCGTCTTCGCACCCCACTCAATCAAGCTGATTTTCACCAGTTCGGCGGCAGGATACACCCCCACAAAAGCGACCACCGTGAAGATGCCCGTGTCCAGCAACTGGGCAATCAGCGTAGAACTAATCGTACGCGTCCAGAGCCAGCGTCCGTTCGTGGCGATTTTGAGCTTCGCCAGCACATAGGAGTTGGTGAACTCGCCCACCAGATAGGCAGTGAGCGACGCCAGCATCAGGCGTGGTGCAACGCCCAGCACCGGCTCAAACCCCCGCCGGTGCTCCCAAAACGGCGCGGGCGGCATCGCAATCGCTGCCGTGATAATCAGCACAATCAGCAGGTTGCACGCGAAGCCAATCCAGATGACCAGCCGCGCCCGCCGATAGCCATACACCTCCGTCAGCACGTCGCCGATGATATAGCTTATGGGGAAGATGACTATCGCCGACGACATCACCAGCCCGCCAACGCTGATAATCTTCGCCGCGATGATGTTGGAAACCAGCAGGCTGGTCAAAAACAGCGCGACCACCATCACAAACCAGACGGAGTAGCCGCGCTCCACCGAACCAGATAACGAGACTTTCGGCAGTGGTTTCATGGAAGCGTTTCAAGTATACCCGTGATTGGCTTAGCAGGAGATCCCCTCAGAAGCGCGAATCTAACCTCCGTGATGGCGCAAACACAGACGACCATGCAGCAACCCGCCAGCGAGGGTGCGGCGACCGAGTTCGTGGTGCGCGTGCGCGATGTGGTCAAGGAGTACCCGATGGGTAAGCTGACCGTGCGCGCGCTCGACGGCGTGAATCTGGACATCGATCGCGGCGAGTATCTGTCGATTATGGGTCCCTCGGGGTCGGGCAAAAGCACTCTGTTCAATATGATAGGTGGGCTGGACAAGCCGACGGCAGGCTCGGTGTTTATCGACGATGTGGACATGGCGCAGCTGGATCCGCAGG
>JAOAFW010000389.1 GCA_026416065.1 Fimbriimonadales bacterium | reverse complement strand
AGATGTGTATAAGAGACAGGGAAGATTCCGTGCGCTGGGCAGCGCGAGCGTTCTCCATCAGGGCGGTGAGTTGCTCGCGCAGTGCGGCTGTCTGCTTGCTTTCTCGCGGGGCTTGACGCAGTTGTCGCATGATTTGCTCGGCTTCGGCGCGGAGTCGCTCCAGATAGGCTTCCATCTCCTGCTGCACGCGCTGTTTGGCAGTGCGCTTCTCCTGTTCCAGTGCGGCGCGTTCCTCGTTCAGGCGTGCCTCTTTCTGGGCAAGTTCGGCGAGTTTCGCCCGCCACTCGGCTTCGGCGTGTTCGGCAGCACGGCGCGCGCGGTCTAAGTCCTGAATCATCTCCGACAAGCTCACCTCTTGCGCGCCCAGCGATTCGGTCGCCCGTGTCGTGACACGCTCCGACAAGCCCAGACGCCGGGCAATCTCGATGGCGTGGCTGGCGCCCGGCACACCCATCAGCAGGCGATAGGTGGGCTGCAGCGTTTCCAGGTCGAACTCCATGGCGGCGTTGAGGAGCTGGGGATGATGATAGGCGAACGCCTTAAGTTCGCCGTAGTGGGTGGTGGCAACGATGCGTGCCTCGCGCTCCAGCAAGGTCTGCAGAATCGCTCGCGCGAGCGCTGCGCCCTCGGTCGGGTCGGTTCCTGCACCAAGTTCGTCCAACAACACAAGGCTGTGGCGTCCTGCCTGCTCCAGATAGCGAATAATGTGCCGCATATGCCCTGAGAAAGTGGAGAGCGACTGCTGCAGGCTCTGCTCATCGCCGATGTCGGCGAACACGCCGTTCGGAATAGCGACGCGCGACTCCTCTTTGGCGGGAATATGCAGCCCCAGCAGGCTCATCAGCGTCAGTAGCCCCAGCGTTTTGAGGCTGACCGTCTTGCCCCCTGTGTTGGGACCCGTAATCAGCACGCCCAGCCATTCACGCCCGAGTTCGATATCGATCGGTTTGACCACTTCACGAGGGATTATCGGGTGGCGTGCGCCGCGCAGTTTCCACACACCTTGCGTGTTGATGGCAGGCATCGTACAGTCCCAGTCCAGTGCGAGCCTGCCCGCGGCGATGATGGCGTCCAGCTGCGCGAGGGCGTCGGTCGTTTCCCACAAAGCCCCGACATCCGCTTCCACAGCGCGCGACAGTCCGTACAGGATCGCTTCGATCTCCTCCTGTTCGGCTGCTTGGAGCTCGCGCAGGCGATTGCCCAGTTCCACCAGCGATTCGGGCTCGATAAACAGCGTGGCGCCGCTACTGCTGGCGTCGTGGACGATGCCTTTGACGCGCCCGCGCGAGTCGCTGCGCACAGGCAGGCAGTAGCGTCCGCCGCGAATCGTATAGTGCGGTTCCTGCAGTGCGCCGCCGAGACTGTGAATCAGGCGTTGCAGTTCTTCGGTGATGCGTTTGTGGAGGCGTAGCTGGTCGCGGCGCAGCTGAGCGAGCCGTTCGCTCGCGCTGTCCAGTACCTCACCCGCAGGCGAGATGCACTGTCCGATTTGTTTCTCCAGCGCGCTGAGGGTATGCAGGCGTTCGGCATGGATTGCGAGACGGGGGTAGCGTTCGGCACGGGGCAGGATATGGCTTTTGTACAGGCGTGCGCCCTGCAGGAGTTTCTGAACAGTGAGGAGTTCTTCGGGACTGAGCACACCGCCTTTTTCGGCTTTTTGCAGGGCGGGACGCACTTCGGGCACGCGCATGGGTGGGGGCGGCTCGCGCATCAGGAGACGCGCGGCGTCATCCGTTTCCTGCAGGCGCAGGTTCACAAGCGCTTCGTCCCGGCTTAGCTCTCGCGCCTGCGCGTACTCGCGCCCGAATGGCGTTTCCGCGCGGCGCGCCCACTCGCCCCGCACGTAGTCCAGCTCCAGTACTCTAAGGGTGTGCGCATCCCACTCCATCAGCAAAGATTGTACCAGAGGCTACTGAAGCCATGAAGTCAGCGTTCTGCTAACGTAACGCTTTTGTAGACCCTGCCGCCCGCCAAAATCGGCTCGCCCAGCAGCAGGACGGTGGGACGCTGCTCAATCCGTTCAAACGGCTCGATATAGAGGCTCGCATGGAGCGGGGGGACATCGCCCCGTTCGGCGCGGGAAGCAAGCGACTGATCCACATCCTCCAGCAGGCGTTCATAGGCGGTGTTGAGCATCAACAGCTCATCCAGCACGAGCCAGCCGTTATCGGGCAGATAGTCCAGCAGGCACGCGCGCTCGGTCAACAGCCACGGCAGGTAGAGTTCGAGCCGGTCGAACGGCGCGCCCTGCATCAGCGGGCGCAGGTCGTCCTCCAACCGCTGTCGCATCGTGGCTTGCAGCGCGGCGGGCTGTTTGACAATCATCGATTCCCACGCCGTGCGGATACCCTCTGCCAGCGACTCGTTGCCCATCGGAACCTCACGCGCGGGTGGTATCGCAATATGCCTGATTTGTTTGATGGAGCGTTGCGAGGCAGGTTCAAACAGGCGCAGACTGGTTATCTCGTCGCCCCAGAACTCAATGCGTACAGGCAGTTCCGCGCCCATCGGGAACACATCGACAATCCCCCCACGCCGCGCGAACTGCCCCGGCAGGCGCACCGGCTCCTGATATTCGTAGCCGTCCTCCGCGAGGCGTTTGAGTAAGGCGTCGGGTTCAGTTTGGTATGCCCATGCGTGGGTGTCGGGGGGTTCGGCGTCAGGCAGGCGCAGGCGCACCAGTTCGGCTTCGAACAGCGATTCGGGCATTGTGCGTTGCAGCGCGGCGGCGACGGGCGCAATCAGACATCCAGGTTCTGCGTTATGCAGTGCGTGCAAGGCGCGCAAACGTTCGTGGAGCGTCTCGCCTTCCACACCGGTTGGCTCCAGCAGTGGCGTGAGGCTGCTGGGAACACGCAACACGCGGGTTTCAGGCAAACCTAATCGGAGTAAGATGGCTAACCACTGCTCTGCTCGCTCCAGCGAAGGCGTCAGGACCAAAACGGGTTGTTCCTGACGAGCAATCCAGGAGGCAAGCAGCACGGGACGCGATTCAGGGCACGCCTCGCGCCACACAGTAGGAATTCCCTGCGTGGGCGCAGGCACAAACGCGCTTATCCGCTCCAGCCAGTCGGGGAGCATGCTGGGAGGATTGTACCTGTTGGAGAGCATCAAAAGTTGGTTGCGGGGGTGGGATTTGAACCCACGACCTTCGGGTTATGAGCCCGACGAGCTACCGGACTGCTCCACCCCGCGATGTTGCACCATGATTATACCATGCGCGCAAAGGGTCTTGTCAAGGGGTCAGGCGCAAATTGTCCGCCAGGTACCAGCCGCTCATCAACGCGAGAAAGAGCAGGTTGCCCCCGAACAGGGCGGTATTAAGCCAATCGTGAGGGTAGAGCAAGGCGAACCCCAGCGTAAGTATGCCGGCTACGCTAAACACCCGCGCGACAGAGCGGCTCAAGCCCCCTTGAGTCAGCGCGAGCAGGGTGTACAGCAACACCGCCAGCGGGAAGCAGAGCGCGCTCACGCCCACCAGTACGCCACCTGCTGAAATCTGTCCCCCGCCCCGACGCCACGGAAAGGCGTCGACAATCGGCGCGACCCAGCGGCTGACCGCCATCAAGAATCCCGTTAGGAAGCCTGCCAGCCCCAAGTACACCAGCAGGTTCCAGCTCCAGCCCATCAGCATGGGTGTGCCGGGTACCGTGTACGCCAGTGTGATCAGAAACAGCACCGCGCCCCAGCCGAGCGACTGCGCTGCGTAAAGCTTCCACTCTGCGGGTAGCTTCAGCACGGGCAAGTTGCGTATCACGGGCGAGGGCGTCGCCGCCGATTTAGACCGGGTGCGCTCAATCATCGTGTCCAGTTTCCGCTGTAGGTCGGGATTGTGCGGGTCTAACTGGATGGCGTAGGTGTAGGCGTTCAGCGCGGCTTCGTAGTGCCCCTGAGTGCGGTAGACATCGCCGATAATCTCGTGCCCTTTGGCATGGCGCGGGGCGAGGCGCGTGGCTTGCTTCGCCCAGTAGAGTGCATCTTGCAGGCGACCTTGCAGGAACGCTCGCTCCGCCTGAATAATCACTCGACGCAACTCGTCAGGGGGCGCGTTGCGCGTCTGCGAACGGGGCGCCTCTTCCGATGACGGGCGCGACGATTGAGAACGCGGCTGGCTATAGCGCGCGCTGGGCGGCTCGCCCAGCTGGAGACGCAACAGCGCGTCGTAATGCCTGCGCCGCTCCGGGTCGGACAGCACCTGATATGCCTCCTGAATCTGGAGGAACTTCTCTTTCGCCTGAGGCGAGGGGTTCACATCGGGATGGTAGCGACGCACGAGCTCGCGATAGCGACGCCGAATCGCTTCCTGCGTCGCATGCATCGATAGCCCCAGCACCTCGTAGTGATTTTGCATTACTCTCTCGTGGTTGGGCGGCTCGCCCATGAGAACTCATCAGCAGGACGCAGACGCTACGGCTGTCCCGCTGCGCCGAAGATCGAGCTGAAATAGCCTGCGTAGAACTGGATGATAATCATCGCCACGTAAATCGCAACGCCCAGATAGACCGCCACTCCCAGGATATAGCCCGCCTGCTGGGAGCGAAGTTTGCCCTCCTCCTCGTAATACTCGGCGACTTTGTCCATCATGAATCCGAGTTCGCCTGTGTTCTCGCCGGTGGCGACCATATCCATCACCATTGCAGGGAATACGCCGGTGCTGGCGAAGGTCTCGGTGATGCTCAGCCCGGCTTCCATTTTAGCGCCGGCGGGCTGGATTCGGCTGCGCAGGTACTCGTTGCCCGTAGCGTCGGCGGCGTAGCGTATGGCTTGCGAGAGGGGCAGTCCCGCGCCGTACAGCGCACTCAGCGCGCGTGCGAACCGCGCCAGCGCCAGCTGCCGCACCGTGAACCCAATCCACGGTAAGCTCACTGTGAGCAACCCCCACGCATACCGAAAACCCTGCGCCTGCATTGCCAAGCGGAACGCCGCCCAGATGCCGAAGACCACCAGCAGAATCTTGGCGTAGGTCCACCCGATTCGGGTCAGCGTTTCACTCACAGGCGCGCCGCCCTGCGCCCCCACCATCGTAATCAACGCGGGAATCAGCCCCGGTATGAGAATCGCAAAGAACAGCACCAGTTTGGGATAAAACGTGACACGGCTAATCAGGCGGCGGAGTTCCAATTCATTTTCTAAGTAGCTCGCGGTCTGGCGCAAAATACTCTCCAGCGACCCACTGGTCTCGCCCACGCGAATCATGGCGCGAATAATCGGCGAGAACATCGCGGGGTGCTTGTCGAAGGCGTCGGCGAGGCGTTCGCCTGCCAGGATCGAGTTGCGTATCTCGTTTAACGTGCGGCGCAGACGCGCGTTGCCCCCACGCTGATTGCCCAAAGTTTCCAGCGCCTGATAGATGGGCACGCCTGCTGCCAGCATCGTGGCGAACTGGCGGAAAAACACGGCGAGTGTTTTCAAGGGCACGCCGCCGAACAGGGGCTGCCAGACATTCTGGTTTACGGTACGCAGCGGCGCGGTCGGCTCCGGCTCAGCGTACAGTTCCAACAGCCAGTAGCCCTGTTGACGCACAGCGTCTGTCGCCTCGAGGCGCGTACTTGCCTGCACTGTGCCCCGCACCTCGCGTCCTTCGGGCGTCTGCGCGACATAGCGAAAGATGGGCATCGCGGGTAATTATACCGATGCTATTGCCCCTATTGTTGTTGATTCAAAGGAATGGTGTAGGTTTCCGGCGCACCGGGAGGGTGGATTCCGTATTGCCCGGTCTGAGGGTCAAGCTTCACATCACCGACCGCAGGCGGCGACTGAACCGGGGTGTCATTCCCTGTTGGACGAGGCACGTCATAGCGGTTCGGCGGGGGCAGTTCAATGCCTCCCGGGTTCGGTGGTGTCCCCTCACCTCGCGAGGGCACGCTCCCCGAAGGCGGATTTTCAATTTCAACCGGGGGCGCGGCACGAACCTCCCGCTGGATATCCATCTTGGTTTGTTCCTGACGCTCCGAGAGGGCGCGCTGTACATCTTCCTCTGTGTAAGACTGCCGCTGGCAGCCTGTGAACACGAAAACGACCGACAGCCCCAAGCAGCTCATTAACAGGTTGCGCATCGTGGTCTCCCGCTAATATTATGGCATATTCGCTGCGTCCCCCCAATCCCCGACGCGCAGCACCTCGCGCTCTAAGCGCACGCCGAAGGTTTCGTACACGACGCGCTCAATGTGCTGTGCCAGCGTGTCGAAATCGCGTGCGGTAGCCCAGCCACGATTGATGAGAAAGTTTGCGTGTTTGCGTGAGACGCACGCGCCGCCGACAGTATAACCTTTCAGCCCACATGCCTCAATCAGGTAGCCGGCGGGCACGACGCCCGCCTGACGCATCGGCGCAGGCAGGTTTGGCAGCTGCTCTGCCAGGGCGCGGTCGTACACATTTTTGAAAAAACTGCCCGCCGACGATTCAGGGGGCTGTTTGAGAATGCGCTGGAGCTGAAAGCCGCGCGCCCGCTTGAGAATATCGCGACGGTGGTCAGGCTTGAGGCGCATCCGCACAGCCAGCAGGCTGGTTGGGGGTGCGTTCGGGCGACGCAGGCGACTGTCGCGATAGGAGAACTCCATCCAGTCAGGTGAAGTCCGCATGCGCACGCCCTCCGCGACCAGATCCAGCTCGATGAGTAAATCGGCGATATTGCTGCGGTACGCCCCCGCGTTCGAGACCAGCGCGCCGCCGAGCGTGCCCGGGATGCCCACGGCGAACTCCAGCCCGCTCAGCCCCGCTTGCGCCGTCTTCAGAAACAGGTCACGGAACGACACGCCCGTCTCGGCGTAGGTCTCCTCGCCAATCGCCATCCACTGGCAGGCATTGTAGAGGACGAGTGCGGGAACGCCTTTGTCGCTGACCAGAATGTTGCTGCCATGCCCCATGATGAACACGGGCACGGCGTTGGTGTGCGCCCAGATAGAGATTCGGGCGAACTCGTCGAGGTCGCGCGTTTTGTAAAAGAGCGCGGCGGGACCGCCCACGCGCAGGGTCGTATGACGACGCAGCGGCTCCGCACGGCGCGGTACACCGATGCAGAGCCGCGACAGAGGTTCCAGCAGCGCGTCCCAGTTCACCCGACGGCGCGCAGCCCCTTGCCCGCCTTCAGACAGCGCGTGCAGACCCGAATGCGCTGCACGGTCTTCCCGCCGTTCACATAGGCGCGCACCGTCTGCAGGTTCGGCGACCACTGACGCTTCGTTTTCGGAGCGCGATACCGCCACTGCCCCGAGTGCTTGTGCTGGATGCTGTTGCCGAACATCGGACCTTTGCAGCATATTTCGCAAACCTGTGCCATCGTTGCCTCCTAATCGCGAACAAGCATTATACCCGACCAAGACGCGCCGAGAGGATTCACGGCGACGGTTTGCGACTCTGTGCCTGCTCCCAGATGACCGACAAGTTCAGATCTTGGGGGAAGCCGCGCCACACCACGACGCCATTCGGGTCGATGATAAACACAGTGGGGATGAACTGAACGCCAAACGCCGCGCCTGCGATGGCATCCTCGCCAGCCCACAGATGGACGCCCGCTTCCCACAAGCCCAGCCGTTCCAGAAAGGCTTTCGCATCATCTGGGGATTGATCGAAGCTAATGGTGACCAGCATCAGGTCATCTTTCCACTGTTCGCGAATGGCAGGGAGCTTCTCTTTAAGTTCCTGCAAGGCGGTTCGGCAGGGGCCACACCAGGTCGCCCAGAAGTCCACATAGAGCCATTTGCCGCGGTACGCGCTGAGTGACTTCTGCGATTTCTCGTTCAGCGTGTAAAGCGGCGTGTCGGGTGCGGGGTCGCCTTCATACGGTGGGAGCATAACCACCAATGAAGCGTTGGATTCGGCGTCAGTAATCTGGAGTGGTTGCTCCGTCGCCCGCTCGCCTTCGCCAATCATGAGCGTATACTCGACATCCGGTTTGAGCTGGGTTATCGTCGCGCGTCCTTCGCCATCTAAGGTTCCTGAAGCCAGTCTGAGGCGCATCTCATTTTCCATTACATAGACCGCGTAAGGCTGATTCGCGGCAGGCGCGCCGCGTGGCGTGCGCACTGTAAGGCTCACGGAGCGGTCGCCCTGATAGTTCTTCGGGTTCGGATGTGTATAGACCAGTGAGAGTTGAGCAGGCGTGTCAGGCTTCGCCTCTACTCGCATATCTTCCTGGAAGAAAAAGCCCGAGAGTTCCCGATTCGGCGCGCGCAGCAGCTCTCGTGGGGGGAAACCTGAGAACCCCACCCAATAGTCGCCAGGAGCGAGGTCATCCAGTGTCATTTGCGTGCGCTCCCCCGCAGGGATTTGGGCAATCGGATCGTAAAGCGAGATACCCCGACCCGCTTCGGATGCGCGAACGACACGCACCTGAGCCTTCAAGTCAATATCGAAGTCAGGAATCCAGTCTTTGGGCGATTGCGAAACATCCACTTGAATCTGCAGCGTGCATGTTTGCGGTAGTCGAACTTCCGCGCGTCCTTGTTTCACTGTCGCGGCGTCGATAACTGTCCAGTACCCGCGCAGGAACCCGGGATGATAGACGAGGAGCAATAACGACGGTGGCTCTTCAGGGACACTGCACACCACTCGCCCTTCTCCGCGATGCTCCAGTCCGAATTGCGAATGGATACGAAGGCGCGACATTTTATCTCGTGCGGGCGTCCATTCCATGTAATCGTTGGCAATATTGGGTTCGTCTGCCTGGAACACCGCCACGCTGGGTTTCTCAGGCATTGCCTTCCCTGTTTCGTTGCGCAGGATGATTTCCAGTGGGCGTCCCTGTTTCAAGCGCGCGATGTGCGTGGAGCCACTTTCGGGTCTGCGGATAATCTCCCGTACTGGCAGATAGCCCGGCGCGCTGACGATGACCATCCATTCTTGGAACTCTTGCAGCTCTTCGTCAGAGAGATTCTTACTTGGGGCGAAAGATGCCTTTCCCGTTGCATCGGACGACAGCCAGGGATCGTCCGTTATTGGCCAAGTATCCACACGATTCTCACGGCGAATGACTCCCAGCAAGCCCACTGTCGCTCCTGCTATCGGGTTGTTTCGCTCGTCAACCACCTGCACGGTCAGCAAAGGTTTCTCGTGAGACTGCACAGCAGCGTCTTGAGCAACAGCGCAGCACATGAACACACACAGCAATCCAACAATTCCCAGTCCTCTTTGCATCGTTTACCTCCTGCTCGGCGTTTGGGAAACAGTTCAGGATTATTCACTGTTTCCTTACCCGACTGCCTTTTTGGTTTTTCAATATCGGTTCGATTCCTGCCAAGATGCTTAACTTCTGAGCAACTTGTACCAATCAGCGTTTCAAATGGCGCAATCGTCGGCGTCCCCGCCGAAGCC
>JAOAFW010000380.1 GCA_026416065.1 Fimbriimonadales bacterium | reverse complement strand
GTTCTTAGTGGGCTGGGGGCTGGTGTTTCTGATTAACCTGTTTCGGTTGGGTTCGGCGGTGTTCAGCGCGGCGACGCCGTTGGAGCTGCTCGCGCTGTTAGGGCAGGCGATGGCGGTGGGGGTGGTGGTAACGGTGTTGGCGACGATTTTGCCTGCGATTCGCGCGGCGAAGATGCCTCCCGCGGCGGCACTTAGGGTGGAAGTATAAATAGGCGTTTGCAAGACAGCAGGGCGCGTCGGGGACGCGCCCCTACGGGGATGGCGGGCAGGTAGGGGCGCGTCGGAATGGGCAGGGCGCAGCGGGATGCACAGGGCGCGTCGGAATGGGCAGGGCGCAGCGGGATGAACAGGGCGCGTCGGGGACGCGCCCCTACGAGGGGATTGGGGGGCAGGTAGGGGCGCGTCCCCGACGCGCCCCGCTGTCTCCGCTAATTACTCGAACGCTCACGAATCGAGGCACTCCACGATAGTTCCCTTCACGCGATGCGGCTGCTTGCACACGCAGAACGCCCATCGCCCAAACTCGCCGTGATGGTTCACAGCGCGCACCCAGCGTTGCGCCGCCGCTTCCTTCTGCCGATCCTGTTCGTCCTCCAAGCCCTTCACCTCTAAAATCACTTTGACCTCGCTCCCATCGGGCATCTGCCAGCGCAGCAGGAAGTCAGGGCGATACTCACGCTTCGTACCTTGCCACTCATAGGGAATCGTGAAGTCCAGATGGTCATTCCGCGCATAGGCAACAACCTCAGGAATTTGCTCCAGTTGATAGGCGACAGACGACTCCCATGTGGGCGCGTCCAGCACAACGTGGCTGATATGGCTTTTGGTCGTTCCGCGGCAGGGGCGCACAGTTCGGAACAGCACTTCGGCGGTGGAGCCGACGGGGCGGAAGCGCTCAATCAGGGGGAGCAAGGGCGGCTCACCCGCTTCCACATCGGGTTCAATCGCTTGAAGCAGTCGCTCCACCAGCGGTTGGCGATACTTCAGCAGAGCGATTTCCTCAAAGGGCGTATCACTGTCGGCAAACACTACGCGCTCCTCGAGGTAGCGCCACACGATTTCCAACACCTGCGGGAACAGCAGGTGGCGTGCTGCCCACTGGTCGCCCTTGTCCCGAAGTCTATGCGTAATCTCGGCGGCGATTTCGTAAACGGTAGCTTGCAGGCGTTTCTCGGTATGAAACGGGTTGCGGTCATGCAGGGCAATTGCCCCTGGTCCGAGCCGGTCGGGGCGTCCAATTTGATAACCTACTTGGGGGCGCACCGCCACCTCCGTTGGCTCGCGTGTAGGGTCAAGATGCAGGTAGGGAATCTTTTCGAAATCGACGCGAATCTGCTGGCGCACATCGAACACATAGCCCTCCACGCGCGGGAAGGTAATCTCCAAGTGCTTGCGTTCAGGCAAGGCGCGCACCAGCGTGGCGACTTTCATCGGCGCGGTCTGGCTAACGGGCTTCTTTTTGACGGGGATAACCTCAAACGGCACGCCATAGATATCTACATATTCGGGTACGCTGAGTTCATCGTAGTTCATACGGCGCAGCCCACGCCCTACCACCTGCTCACACAACAGCTGCGAGGTGAACGCGCGTAGCCCCAGTATCTGTGTGACATTCTGAGCATCCCAACCTTCGTTGAGCATGCCAACGGAGACCACGCAACGGATGTCTTTGCCAGGCGGCTCGCCCTCGCCGTCCCATTCTGTTTTGCCGATAGTATCCACAGTTTTGCGCAGGCGTTCGGCGGCTTCCTCGCGCGTTTCGCCTTCGGTTGCGCTCTCCGCCTCCTCCAGCAACTTCGAGTCAATCCGAAAAGTGGCGTCGCCTGCCAGCTCTTGCAACACATTCCCCCGCGCAATGTGCTGGTAGACCACTTGAGACAGGTTCGTGTTGTCGCACACCACAATCATCACG
>JAOAFW010000358.1 GCA_026416065.1 Fimbriimonadales bacterium | reverse complement strand
GGTGATGCCCAGCCGCAGCAGCCGGTCGATGAGATGCTCGCGCTCGGCGGTAAGCCCCGTGTGGTTAGTGATGACACCCACGCGCAGGCGTTTCAACTCGCTCAGGTGCTGTTCCAATCGGTCGATGCCGTTTTTGACCATGTTAGGGAATGACCTTGTTCAGGGGGTACTCCACCAGTCCCTCTGCGCCTGCTTTGCGCAGCTTGGGGATAATCTCGCGCACCTGTCCCTCGTCTAAAATTGTCTCGATAGCGTACCAGCCTTTGTCGCTGAGGGGGGAGAGGGTCGGTTTGCGCAGCGCGGGCAGCTCCGCCAACACGGCGTCGAGGTGTGCTTCGTGCACATTCATTTTCAGCCCCACAAGCCGGCTGGCGTTCAACGCGCCCTGCAGCATCAGCGCGATGCTCTCAATCTTGTCGCGCTTGAAGGGGTCTTGCCACGCGGTGGGATTGGCGATGAGGCGGGTGGTGGAGTGCAGAATAACTTCCAAGACTCGCAGGTTGTGCGCCCGCAGCGAGCTGCCCGTCTCCGTGTTTACCACAATCGCGTCCACAAGGTGGGGCACTTTCACTTCGCATGCGCCCCACGAGAACTCCACGTGCGCTTGCACGCCGTGTTGCTGCAGGTACCGCTCGGTCAAGCGGACATATTCGGTGGCGATGCGCTTACCCTGCAAATCCTGCACGCTCTGGATGGGCGAGTCGTTATGCACAGCGACCACGACGCGGATGGGATTCCGCGTATTTTTAGAGTAGTGCAGTTCCAGCACTTCATGGACTTTCGCCCCGCAGTCCTGAATCCAGTCGTAGCCGGTAAGCCCTGCGTCCAGCACGCCGTCTTGCACATAAAGCGGGATTTCCTGCGGACGCAGCAGGATCGCTTCTAACTCGGTGTCGTCTGAAATCGGCTCGTAAGAGCGTCCTGAGGGGATCTTGAAATCCCAGCCTGCTTTGCGAAACAGGTTGAAAGTCGCTTCCTGCAGGCTACCTTTGGGCAGACCGAGACGGAGTTTTCGTGCTTCGCTCATGGCGGGAAAAGTATACCTGTCTCAGAAGCGAATCGCCATCAGCAAGCCGCGTTGGTCCTTGGGGGGGTCCCCGATGCAGAGTTCCAATCGCCCCTGCGCATGGCGCAACGCGCTCCACACGAGGGCGCAGGCGTCCAGCAGATCGTCGAGGCGCGCACCCATAGTTCGGCAGGCTTGCCAGAGCGCGTCCAGTGCAGCGGCTTCGAGGCTCAGGGCGTGTTGAAGGGCGTCGACGCGCGCCGATTGCCCCTGCGCCGTGCGCTTCGGGTGCGCTATCGGCGCGCCTGTGATGGCGGTAAAACTCAGCTCGGGATGCGATTCCCACACGCGCGTTTGCAGGTCGGGCGTTATCAGCGCATCCAGCTCGCGAATGCGCGGTATCAGGTGATACGCCTGCACGCTCAGCCCCTGTTCACGCAGCGGGGCGTAGGAAGCGGCGTTTAGCATCGCGCGAGTGGGCGGAATGAACACGCTGCTGGCGCGTTTGTCCAGTCGCTTGCGAGCTTCAGCGTCGCAAGGGCGCATCCGCGCTCTGCCCGACTGCCACAAGCCAATCGGCATATCTACCGCTATCGCCGCTGCACTCGCGTGCGCCTCCAGCAACTCCGCAAATCGCGCGTAAACCGTCGCCCCGAATCGCCACGCGCCTCCCTCAGCCTCAAGGGCGACCGCGAGCCAGCCGCCGCGACAGCCATCCACGCCTACGACTCGCACCGCTCGCGCAGCGCGCATAGCAGTATCATACCTATCTCAACATCCGCTGCCGAAGTTGAACAGCACAATCAGCAGATCGGCGTCGTCCACGACGGCGTCGCAGTTCACATCGGCGGGGTTGACGCCCGTCGCGCCGAAGTTGAACAACACGCTCAACAGGTCGGCGTCGTCTACGCAGGTGTTGCCGTCCACATCGCCGTTCGT
>JAOAFW010000356.1 GCA_026416065.1 Fimbriimonadales bacterium | reverse complement strand
CGACAACCCCTCCCACAGACTGGGCAGCGCAACGATGTCGGCGATTGCCAGCAGATTGCCGACAGCTTTCCAGAAGCCGAGAAACCGCACGCGCTCTGCAACGCCCGCCGCACGCGCCTGCTGTTCCAGCGACTCGCGCAGGGGACCATCCCCCGCGATCAGGACGACGAACGAGGGGAGGTTATCAGACTTAAGCATCTGGACGGCTCGAATCAGATACTCTAAGCCTTTCTGAGTGGCCAATCTCCCTGTGGTGAGGACGACCCGTGTTTGAGGAGCAATGTCGAGCTGTCTGCGTAGGGCTTCGGGGGCGATTTGAGGCGCGACACGCTGCGGCTCGATACCGTTCGGAATCGCGCGTAGTTGTTCGGGCGTGCCGATACCCAACTGCAACGCCCAGTGCAGGTGATATTCACTGACCGTTACGATTCGATGGCACCAGCGCGCGGCTATGCGCTCCAGACCAGCGTAGAGTCGTACCGCCCACGCGCTGCTCTGTTCGTGGAATGCGAATCCGTGCACGGTATGTACCACGGCAGGCGTTTTGGCATACCACGCTGCAGCGCGCCCGATGAAACCGCCTTTGGAAGTATGGGTATGCACTAAGTCGTAGCGGTTCTCGGTCAGGTAAGCTCGCAGGCGTCGGTAGCCCTGCCAATCGTGTAGCGGATTAATCTCGCGCCAGATGCACTCCAGCCTAACAGGAGGAATCTGGTGGTCGCCCAGCACCTGCTGGAAAATGGGGTCGGTGGTCAGCACCGCCGGCTGCCAGCCCTGCTGCGTTGCCATTTGCGCCAGGCGCAGGATGATGTACGAGCCGCCCCCGTACTTCGAATCGCCCACGATGTGGAGGATACGCTTCATTTACAACACTCCTCCGAGTACACACGCTGATACATTGCCTGGTAGCCTTCCGCCACAATCTTGGGATTCCAAGCGTTGGGCAGGGTCGCTTCTTGCCCATACGCCTGCAATATTCCTTGCGCCAGCGCCTCGGGATTGTTGGGGGGCACCAACACACCGCGCATTTGACGTATCTGGTCGGCTAATCCCCCGGTGGCGGTTGCGACCACTGGCACGCCGAACGCTGCCGCAATCCACGGCACCGACGACTGCGTGGCTTGTACATACGGCATGACACAGACAGACGCCCGTTGAAACAGGCGCGCCACTTCCGCCTCAGGAAGGAAGCGATTATGTAGTTCGAACAAGTCAGGCTGCGAGACGATACGGTGGTGTAAGCGCGGAGGTAGCTTGCCTGGACCCGCAATCGCGAAGCGCAGCTTGCCCCGCAGCTGCTCCGCCGCCTCCACCAGCACGGGGATTCCCTTGTACGCTTCCAGCCTGCCGAAAAAGAGCGCGAGCGGCTCGCGTGTGACGTTCGGCTGACTATGCCGAGTGAAGTTCGTCACATCGGTACAGAGAGGGATGACGAACAGGCGCGACTCCCTGATTCCGAACCGCCGCATGCGCGGGACGAAACACTCGGAGAAAATGTGGACGTGAGAGGCTTGTTTCCACGTGCGTTTGCCTACCTGATAGGTAACTGTACCAATCAGCGTGCCCGGGTGGGGTTCAGGGTCGTGCACGCTCACGATGAACGGTTTCTGTAGTTCCCGACGCGTCCAGCGCGCCCAGAGCCAGCTGCAGGGATAGCCGTCGCTATTGAACAGATGCAGGATATCGGGCTTCAAGGCGCGTATCTCTTGAAACCGCCGCCGCGCCCACAGGGTACTAAAATACGCTGCTAGCTTGCCCCCGCTACGGCGGCTCAGAGGGTACTTGACCACCATGCAGGGTAATGCCTCACCGTCAAAAAGGTCGGGCACATAGAGCGTCATCTGCTCTGGCGCAGGGTAGTGGTGCGCCAACGCATGCAAATGGTAACTCATCGCGCCGCGCACAGCGGGGCACATCACGACGATATGCATACCGATAACCGTCCCTCCTGTGCCGTCTTAGGTAAGAACCAGCGTTCATAGAGCCACACGCCCGCCACATACAAAATTGTGGTGAAGAGCAGCGCCTGTACGCTGGTGCGGATGAAAGTCGCCGCCAAAATCGTGTAAAAGAAATAGACTAAACACGCATGCGGACGGCGGTTGAAAAACCGTATCGCTGCGTTCAGAGTCAAACCGTACAGGAAAAGATTCACCACACCTCCCAGCCAGCCAAACTGCGCCAAGCCCTCGCCCCACGGCGTGAAGGTATGCACCGAGATTTGAGCGTCCTCGTCCAACAGGCTGTTGAATAGATTCAGCGTCCAGCGCGTCTCGAACGAGGTCTGGGGCTTATCTGCCCAAATCGCTTTGGGCACAAAAGTCAGCGGCGAGTAGTAGAAGTAGTTAGCGCCATATTCCAAAGCAATATTTCCATCGGTATACTCTTGCCACAGGCGATGAAAGCTTTTCATAACCACAATTTCGGCGATTAGGCGATCGGAGACCGTCCACGCAAACAGTGCGCCGCTGCGCAAGCCTTGCAGCAAAGTAATCGCCACGGGCGCAGCGATGAAAATCCCTATCAGCAGAAGTTTGTTGATTCGGCGCACGGCGTAGTGGTAGTAAGCAATCGGGATCGCGAGGTTCATAATCACCGGGATGCGCGTGGAAGCAATCAGCAAAATCGAGACGGTCATCAGGATATAGATGCCAAACGCCAACAGATAGTGTCGACGCTGCAGGAGAAAGTAGAGATGCATCAGTAACAGTACCGTGAGCAGGTAGGTGACAATCACAGGTAGCGCACCTAAGCCCTCGGTGGCGACTTGCGCGTGTACCTGCAGTGCGCTAAGTGTAAGCATCTCCGCTAAGCTCAGCCCCAGTCCGCGCACGCGCTGATAGAGCGTGAGGGCGATCGTCAACGCGAAGCCGCCTGCCAATAACAACGCCAGCAGTCCCGTACGTCGTCGGAGCCACTGGAGGAATAGCCCCGAGCCTGGTAAGCGCAGCGCAGGCGGGCGTAAACGCAGGTGTAGACCCAAGTAGTATGCCACCAGCCCGCTCCAGACAAACAGACTGAAGAGCAGTTCTTCGGTGAGAGTGCGGTGGGGTAGCGGTGAGACAACTGTGCCCAGTCCAATCAGCGCGAATATCAGCAAGTCGCACATAAAGTAAGGGCTGAGCGCGTTGAACTGCCAACCTCGCGCCCGCAGCCAGAGCTGATGCCCGATCACCAAAATCGCTACACCGATGAAGAGCATAGTTCCTTTCGTGTAAGTCGGTAGAACGCCTCCCAAAGCGGTTGTGTTAGCGGCGCTTGCTCAAAGTGCGTTAGCTCAGGTTGGTTGGGATGTTCGCGCGCCTGCTGCTCCCACGCACGGAACGCATCCTCCGTTAGGTGCGTGAGAAACTCGCGGAGCGCGCTTGTCTCGTTCGGGATACAGCACACACCCGGAAATGGTTGCAATAACTGCCAGGTAGGGTCATCGCGCTCTGCCATCTGATGCACATACAAAATCGGACGCCCAGACGCCAGATAGAGGAAAGTTTTGCCCGGTATCTGGTACGGACTCTTGTTCCCAATCAGTATGAGTATACCTGCTTGACAGATATGTCGAATAGATTCGCGATAGGATACGCGCCCTGTGAACTCGATTGCGTGTAAGCCAAGCTGTTGGGCGGCGGTTTGGAAGTGTGCGCTCGCGTCGCCCACGATTTGGAGTTGAAATGGGAAATTCGAGCGCGCGGTCGCCAACGCTTCTATCAACGGGATGAGGTTGCGAGCGCGTCGGCTTGCTGCGCCCACATAGCTCAGACGCAGGGGAAGCGCGGCGGGCGTCCACGCATACGGCGCGAAGTCCGCTTGCCGATAGCCGTATGGAACAACGAGACTGGGCGGGACGCGCGTGCCCCACCACTGCTGATAGGCACGCTGTATCTGCTCCGTCGTCCAGATGAGCAGGTCGGCTAGGGGCAGTGTACGCCGCTCTAACCAGCTGTTTTGAATCGCCTTGAGCCAGGTGTCTTTATGTTGCCAGTCGACCCACGACCACGGATCGCCTAAGTCCGCCGCCCATGGCAGCCCCGTCTCGCGTTTGAGCGCGGCGGCGGCTAAGTGCGCCGTGCAGCTGCCCGAAGCCGATAGGAGCAGGTCGGGCGGATGTTTCTGTAGCACTTCCCGTGCGAGGCGCAGCGCGTCGCGCTCCCAGCCGCGCCGTACATCGGGCGCATAGAGCCGATAAGCGAGGTTCCCGTACAGATACGCGCCCCAGCGGTTGCCCGCGCGTTTCAGCGCGTCCATCGTGCGGTCGTAGGCGGGCGTAGGCGTGCGCCAGACCCGCACGGAGTCGGGAATCAGCTCGCAGAGCGTCTCGTCGGCGGCGGAGGGGGGCACTTCCGCTGTGATGAGGTCAAACTCCACGCCCCGCCGCGCCAGCGCCTCAATCCAGTAAGCGGAGCGGATAGTCTGCGACTCGGCGTAGGGGGGCAGGCTGAGGCTGAGCATCAGGACTCTCATCGGAGTGTGCCCTCCTGCATCAGGCGTTCGTAGTCGGTGTAGTAGCGCTGCGCCAGATGACGCCATGTATGGCTTGCAGCGTACTGGGACGCTCGACGATGGTGATGCTCCCAGCAGTCCGCCTCGTACAGAATCGGTTGGAGCGCGTGGCGCAGCGCGTCGGGGTCGCGCGGCGGTACCAGCGCGCATACTTCCGCCAGCCCCCTGTTCTGCCCTACGGCGGTAGCGACCACAGGTTTACCGTAGCTGAGCGCGTGGTGCATCGGTCCGCTTGCGCCCATCACGCGCGTATAGGGCACGACCAGCACATCGCACGCGCGCAAGTAGGCGTGCATGCGTTCGTCAGGCAGGTAGCCGAATTCCAGTCGTATCTGCGAAGATTTGCCCAGTTGCGCGTGCAGGTGCTGCAGCTGCTGGGCGTACTGCTCGCCCTGTGCGCCACGTGGGTTGCCTGCAATTAGCAACATCAAGTTCGGGTCACGCTCAGCCAGCGGCGCAACGGCTTCCATCAGGTAATGGAAACCCTTATCGGGACGCACGAAGCCGAACGCGAACACGAGCCGTTTGCCCTCCAGCCCCACGGCGGCTTTGGCGGCGGCGATGTCGGAGGCTTGAAACTCGAACGCCTCGCACGGGTGCGCCTCCGCGTGGATGGTGAAGCGCTCCAGCCCCCACTCGCGCTGGAACTCAGCAATCAGCGGGTTCGCGTCGCCGGCGACCAGCGCGTTCGTCTGCGTCGCCAGCCTGAGTAGCTGGCGGAAGTATCGGGCGTAGAGCGTCTCCAGCAGACGCCGCGCCCGCACCGATTGTCCACGCTCCTGCGCCATCTCCAGAAAGTCTTCCCGCAGCCACAGCGAGTGGAGCGTCACCAAAGTTGGGATACGCCGACGGCGCAGCCAGCGAAAGAGGTAGAGCAGCGGCTCGCCATACAGCCCGCCGTACAGCCCTTTATGCGGCGCCTGAAAGTGCACCACATCGGGGCGGAACGCTCGCAAGGTGCGCCTCAAATACAACGGCGCAAGGTGGCGTTTGAAACGATGGTAGCCGTAGGTGACGCGCTGAATAGTATAGTGGGGCAGGGGCGACTCGGTGGGCAGCGCATCAGGCTGGAGGTGGGCGCAGGCAAGTATCGGGTCGCGCACCTGCTCGGCGAGCACGCGGTAGACGCATCCTGCATAGTGCGCTTCGCCTTCAGGATTGGGCGGTATCCCTCCTACCACGGCAATTCGCATCCGTTGCCCTCCTCAGCCTAAAAGCCCTTCGTGGCGCAGCCAGCGGGTCAAGCCCTCGCGGAGGCTCACGGTCGGTTTCCAATCCAGCGTCTGTCTTAGTTTGGCGACGTCGGCGCGCTGGTGCGGCTTATCCACAGGGCGCATCCGTGCAGGGTCTTGTACCACGCGCAACGGCTCGCCCAACAGCTCGCTCAGGGTGTCCACTACTTCCTGCACGGAGTACTCGGCGCCTGTGCCCAGATTGAACACGCCCTGCGCATCCCCACTGCCCAAGCGGTAGAAGCCCTCTGCGACATCTTCCACATAGATATAGTCGCGCTTCGGGTGCAGATTGCCCAGAGTTAGCTCGCGCGCGCCCTGCTTGAGCGTGTTGATAATGTGCGGCAGCAGGTGCGGGTTCGTCTCATAGGGTCCATAGGTGTTGAACAGGCGAACGATTGTTGCCTGAACGCCGTAGCGTTGCTGATAGTAGGCGATGGTGGTCTCGCCGTGCAGTTTGGTTAAGCCGTAGATGTCTTGCGCTTCCAGCGGCGTTTCTTCGGTGAGAGGCGTATCGAGGGGTGGGTAGAGTGCGCCTGTAGAGGCGAAGACCAGTCGGTTCACGCCCGCCGCACGCATCGCTTCCAGCACCGAGAGCGTGCCCAACACATTGACCTCGAGGGTCTCGCGCGGATTCGCCTCGCAGTAGGGGATATAGTGCAACGCAGCCAGATGGTAGACGGTTTGCACATCGTGTCGCTGCAGGCACTGCGCGATGCGCTCTGTCTCGCGCAGGTCGGTTTGCACGAACTCGAATCTGCCTTCCAACTCCATCAGGTTCTCCAGCGCGCCCACCGACAGATTATCCACGATGCACACGGTATGCCCTGCCTCGATGCACCGTTTTGCGAGCCACCGTCCGATAAAACCTGCGCCGCCTGTAATCAGTACGCTATGCATGGGTCAGTTCTCCTTCTACAATGCGGATTTTGCTCCGTTGGATGCGTTGCCAGCCTTGCGAGTTGGGCACAACGGCGACCATATCCGCCATCTTGCCATTTAGTTTCGCGTCGAGGTCGCTGCAAGGTTCCAGCGTGAGTGAGGGCACGCCAATCGCGTTGCGGTGGAAGTGGGGCTTAAAAAATCGGTAGCCGAAGGCGTTGAGGCGTCGCTCGATGTCGCTGGCGTGGTAGCCGCCTTTCGCCAGCACAGGAGGGTTGACCTCAATCCAGATAACGGGCTGCGACTGGCGCAGGACTTGGGGCATCCCGTCCAGCACGGGCGGTTCGTAGCCCTCCACATCGATTTTGACGAACGCGATGCGCGCGAGGGCGTCGTCGCCTAAAGTCTCTTGTACGATTGTATCCACAGGCGCAACGCGCACGGTTTCCTGAAAACTATTCTCGTGGATTGCGTTAAACACGGAGGAGTGCCCCAACTCCTGCGGCGCAACCCACAAATCCAGCTCGCCCTCTCGGTCGCCCGCAGCGCACTGGATACAACGAATCGAGCTGATCTGATTGCGGCGCATGTTCTGCGTCAACCGCTCGTAAGCCAAGCGAGTTGGCTCGATGGCAACCACCTGTCCTGTGTCGTTCATCGCGCGCGCCATCCACATTGCGATGTACCCTTGATTCGCGCCGACATCGACCACCGCGTCGCTCGCCCGTAAGATTTGCCTGATGAAGTAGATAAGGTCGCTCTCAAAATAGCCCATTATGATGGTACGCCCCAGCCACTCGTTGGGGTCGATAAGCATCCAAAATCCTGCAGGCGTTCGTTGCCACTGCGTTTGCCCGCGCATAGCCTCCAGGCGGCGTTCCCGATGAGTATGGATGACTTTTCTCGCCAGCTGCAAAATCATTTTAGGCACTCTCCCTCAGCGCGTAAGCTTGTCTTATGGCAAGCAGCACATAAACCATTGAGATGAGAAGCAGGATTGTGTAGGAAATGGCGTAGGCGACGCTCAACCCTGTTGCGCCGTGCTTTTGCAGTCCCACCGCGATTAGCAAGAAAAGGAACGCCCACACAGCGTTGACCGCAAGCCCTTGCCACAACCGTCCCATCGCAATCATAGTGTACCCCAGTACGCTGCACAGGGCGGTCATGACGCCTGAGAGCGCGAGCAGGCGTAGAGTCAGCGCGTCGGTCGCCGATCCTAACTGATAGAGGTGCAGAATCGGCGCGGCGGCGAGGATGATTACTAAGCACGGCGCGCCCGCCGTCGCCAAATTCAGCAGCAGGTTCGTGCGCACCAGCACGCGCAGCCGCCCCAGTTCGCCTGCACTCCAGAGGTTCGCCAGTATCGGCGCGGTGGACTGGCTAATCTGGGTAGGCAGGAAGAGGAGTACCGTTTTCCAGTGGTTGGCGGCGTTGAACAGCGCGACTTGCGCCAAGCCGTTCGGCGCACGCGCCAGCAGGATGCTGCCCGCCCACATCGTGAGCGAGCTGAGCACCGTAGAGAGGAACGAGGGCAGCGACACATCGCGTAGCACGCCCGCGCCACTCCGCCACGCGGCACGACGTATTGCAAGTTTGCGCTCGTGGAACAAGTTCGCCAGGAATACAACCCCTACCAGCGCGCTGAGATAGCTGGAGAGCGTAAAGCCCCACGCTGCGCCGTTCAGCCCGCTCCAGTACGCCCCGCCCGCCATCAACGCTGCCAGCAACACGCCGCGCAGGGTGTTCAAAATCGCGCTCTCCCGAAACGCCTCGAACCCCGCCAGCATACTGACTTGCAGCGTGAACACGCCGTTGGCAAACCTGTCTCTTATACACATCT
>JAOAFW010000329.1 GCA_026416065.1 Fimbriimonadales bacterium | reverse complement strand
CCTCCACCGCTGCACGAGCGCATCGGCTACAAATCGGTCATCGATCTCGGACGGGAAGCTACCGTGCCGTTTCCCCATCACCTGTACGACTACCCGACCAAGATTCTGCCCCAAGTGATGGGCGAGTTTGTGGAGCGTCTCAGCAGCGTGGGCGAGGTCGTGTTGGATCCGTTCGCGGGGGGCGGCACGGTGGCAGTGGAATGCGCCCTGCGCCAGCGCCGCTCGATTAGCGTCGACATCAATCCGACGGCGCTTGAGATTACCCACAAGAAACTGCACGCGATGCGCACGGGTTCGCTATTCGATGCGCCGCCGCCTGTGGAGCAACAGCTCTGTATCCGCGCCGACGCCCGCGCACTGCCCTTGCGCTCCCACAGCGTCGATGCAATCGTCACAGACATCCCCTACGCGGATATGATTCAGTATTCACAACTGCCCGCTGACCTGAGTACCATCGGCGACTACGACGCCTTCCTAAGCGAACTGGGACGCGCCTTTGACGAGATGAAGCGCGTGCTGAAGCCTAATCGTTACTGCGCCATATTCGTCGCCGACTACCGAATTGCGCGCAGCCGCGTTATCCTACCCCTGCATGCCGATGTGATTCTCCTGATGCAAGAGCGCGGCTTTGAGCTGTTTGACTTGTATGTGTGGCGTTATTACCGATCGGGCAGCTTCCGTCCCTTCGGCGCAAGACCGTATCAGGCGATGAATGTGCATTCGTATATTCTGGTATTCCATAAGCCTGTTGAGGCAAAGGTTCTGACCAAGAACCGCCCTGTTCGGTATCGTCCGCGACTGATGGAAAAGCTGCGCAAGATGAACGGTTCGTCATGAAGAGGAATATCCTGTCATGTACACTCATAACATCGACAAATCAGTAGTATTAGTAGTAGACAAGTATTCGCAGGAGGCGCACATAGCGTATTCCACTGCGGGCGTTAAGTACCCTGTGCAATATAGCCGTGCAAAGATTGAGTACACGAAGGAGTTTTTCAGCATCCTCGCGGATCTCTCAAATGTTCAATCTGGGGTGGGCGTCTTCTTCTACCGCAGAAGGATAGATGAACCATCTACCGGGCGTGGTTTTGTTGGAGAGTGGCAGGCGCAAGGAGAACCCTACGAGGACACACTGAACGACTTGGTTTACGAACCTTATGCGATTTTAGGAAAATGCCCCAATTGCGGGTCTCCTGTTTCAGAACTTCAGGAAGGCGTGCCCCGCTGTAGAACCTGCGAGGCTGGACTCAAGGGACACATCTTACCACTTCGTTTTGCCCTCACCTCAGTGAATGCTTATTCGCGTTACCTTGACGATAACACGGCCTATATTGACTTGACCGATTCAGGGCGCTTGAGTACGCTGATTTTCCGCAAGATATACGGTGCGGGACGCGAGCGAAGCGTTAATCCAATCTTGCCTGAGGAGTCAGCGAAATTGCGCCGTTTGCTCGCTCGTGTGGAGCAAGAGAACAGGAACCAGCTCGTTTCACGCCCGCCCTCTAAAGCAATGCCTGCCTCCCTCAAGCCAATCCGTGCATATCTGGACTTCCAAAACACATTCCCCATCAGCGGACGGGGCGACTCGTACCTCTATGCCGACGACGGTTCCTTGATTTTCGAGACCGTTTTGGAGTTCTGGATTGTACAAAAGTTAGGTGAAAACCCTATGCAGCTCGTTAACCAGTTAATCAGTCTGAAAGAGGAAACAGTGGAGTGGTTCTCGAACCAGGTGTTGTTTGGGATTGGAGGTGAAAAGTCTGATGTACTTGTGTTGACCCGTGATGCTGCGGGGCTACGAAAGAGGGCCATCGTAATCGAGCTGAAGAAAGACGCCGTGAACAACGATACCCTCTCGCAGGTGAAAACATATGCTTACTGGATTGCTCAGCTGGCAACGGCACAAGCACAGACGACAAGCCCGTTTCTAATCACTCCTGTAGCCGTTGGGCATCGTGTAGCTCGGAATGCCCAGCCTTTTGAGCCTTTCTCATTCGAAATTCCATACGCACAATCCCTGGAAGTGCGTGTGGAGTCGCCTCGCGTCTATACCTACGCTGTCGATACCGCAGCGAACACCCTTCGCCTGAGTCGTGTGCGATGACTGTCAGGTATACTCCCCTCGAAACGATGAGACTGCATGCCCTGCGCCTCTGGCAGTTTCGCAACTACGCCCGCGCCGAGCTTGCGCCCTCGCCGCGGGTGAACATCCTGCTGGGGGCGAACGCGCAGGGCAAGACGAACCTGCTGGAGGCGATTTACTACCTCAGCGCGTTGCGCCCCCTGCGCCCCGTGCGCGAGGCGGATCTCATCCAGTGGGGCGCGACCGAGATGCGCCTCTACGCACAGTACGAAATCGACGGGCTGCTCGATGACCTGCAGATTCGCCTGCCGTTGCAAGGCAAACGCGCTATCACGCTCAACGAGCAGCCTGTCGCGAAACAGAGCGCGCTGGTGGGCAAGCTGAGCGTGGTCTGCTTCACGGCGCAGGATCTTACAATTGTGCGCGGCGAGCCTGCCGACCGACGCCGCTTCTTGGACAACGAAATCAGCCTGCTGAGCCATCGCTATCTTTATTCGCTGGCGCACTA
>JAOAFW010000305.1 GCA_026416065.1 Fimbriimonadales bacterium | reverse complement strand
CCTCTGCACTGCCTACGCCCGCCTGCGCGAGTTGGTTCATCCCGAACAGCTCCACGCGCGCTACACGGAGTTCTATCGCGGGCAGCCATTTGTGGTTGTGCGCCCGCTGGGGAACTACCCCGCCACGCGCGAGGTGTATGGCTCCAACCGCTGCGACATCGGCTTGACGATAGACGCCCGCACACAGACCGCCGTCATTATCAGCGCGATAGACAACCTCGTCAAAGGCGCGGCGGGGCAGGCGATTCAGAATATGAACCTGTTGATGGGGCTGCCGCCGATGCTGGGGCTGCCCCTGGCAGGGATTGCGCCGTAAAGTTCTCCGTACCTGATGACGATAATACCCCTCAGTCAGCCAGAGCCGCTGGCTGAGGAGATTGCTATGAGACGCTACGAACGGTGTCGCCCTGCATCGTGGAAGACTGTTTTGTGGGGGCTTTTGCTTGTGTTGTCCGGGCTGGGCTATGAACCCTGCTTCGCCGCCCACCGCGCCCGTTTCACCCTGAACGAGAACTGTTGCTTCTGGATGGTCGCTATCGAACCGGGACAGACGATCTCATTTTCCCGCCGACTGGAAGGGGGAACGCGATACCGCCTGTTTGTGATGAGCGATTCGTACACAACAGAACTCGACGTGGCAGTAGCCGACCCGCTTGGCGCAGTGATTACCCACAGCAGCGACGCGCCGCGCGAGACGCTCCTGCGGTTCACGCCGTCTGCGACGGGAACCTACACGCTGCGCCTCACCGTGAAAAAGGCACAGGGGGCGACGCGCTGCTCGGTGCTGCTCTTGCCGGAACAAGGGGAAGGAAAGTTACCTAACTTTCACTGGCGCGACGCGCTACAACAGGTGCAGAGGCTGCTTCGGGTGCTTGATGAGCAGGGGCTACAGCTTGACCTTGCCCCTGAGGGTATCTGCATAGTGGGAGGAGTAGTGCCTGTGGGGCGTGCGGTCGATTTCGGACATCTGGTAAGGGGGGCTGGAACATATCTCTGGGCGGTGGTGGGCGATTCGCGCGTGCGTTCATTGCAAATCACCCTGTTGCGCGACTCCGAACGCGCCTCGGAAGGCGGTGGGCAAGGCAAGCCGGTCGCGCTGTGCACCAGTACAGAAGAAGGAATATACACTCCGCGTGTCACTGTTCATACCGCAGACGCGGAGGCGTTCGTGATGGTAATCGTTCTGAAGGTCGAGAACAGGTCGTAGCGTTTCTTGCCTCCTGAACATGCCATAATATACACGGCTGAATCCAGCTTTTCGCCCCCGACGACGCGGGCGCGAACATCGACGCCGTCGTCGTACATGTAAACATAACAGGAGGCAGATATGAAGCGAGTTTACCTGTTTGAGGAAGGCAGCGCTGACATGCGCGATTTGCTTGGCGGGAAGGGGGCGAACCTCGCCGAGATGACCAATATTGGACTACCGGTGCCGCCCGGATTCATCATCACTACCGATGTCTGCCGTGGCTACATGAAGCGCCTGCGTCTGCCCGACGGCTTGGTGCAGGAAGTGCGTGAAAAAATGCAAGTTGTAGAAGGGCGCGCAGGCAAAAAGTTCGGCGACCCGAACAACCCGCTGCTGGTCTCCGTGCGCTCGGGGGCGAAGTTCTCCATGCCCGGCATGATGGATACGATTTTGAACCTTGGCCTCAACGACGCCACCGCTGCTGGCATGGTCAAACTTACGCGCAATCCCCGCTTCGTGTATGACGCCTACCGCCGCTTCGTGATGATGTTCAGCGATGTGGTGATGGACATCCCCAAGCG
>JAOAFW010000254.1 GCA_026416065.1 Fimbriimonadales bacterium | reverse complement strand
TGCAAGAGATGCACCATCGCGTGAAAAACAACCTGCAGCAAATCGCCAGCCTGATGCGCCTGCAAATGCACTACTCGCGCTACAAGACGATTGAAGAGGTGATTCACGACAGCCTGAGCCGCATCTTGGCGATTGCGCAGGGGCATGAACTGCTCTCGCGCGAGGATTTGGACATGGTGAGCCTGCGCAAGATTGCGTCGGGCATTCTGCACAACACCAAGCAAGCCCTCACGCCGCCAGGCAAGCAGATTCACTCGCGCGTGGAGGGCGACGATGTGCTGCTGCCCCTGCAACAGGCGACGGCGGTCGCGCTGATTCTGAACGAGCTGATTCAGAACGCCATCGAACACGGCTTCAAGGAGCAGGAGGTGGGGCATATCCATGTGCAGGTGTGCGACCGCGACGGGCAGGTGACGCTGGTGGTGTCCAACGACGGCATCCCGCTGCCCCCTGAGTTCGACGCGAGTCGCAGCAACACCTTAGGGCTGAAGATTATCGACAACCTCACGCGGGGCACGCTGCGGGGCAAGTTCACGATGGTCAGCGCGGACGGTCAAACGACGGCGACGCTGAGCTTTCCCAAGCCAACTGGATAGCCCCCACCTGATAAGGGTTCAAGCGTTAGGGTCACACGCTCACGCACAAGAAAAAGTTTTTGCCCCCTAAGGTTCTCCCTGCTTCGCGGCAGGGGATTCCAACTGTTGGACTGCGCCCGCCTCATGGTTTCTGCACTCAGACGTTGTACCTTATCCGTAGCCTCCGAAACACTCCTTTGCCTTGTTCGTCTACATCAAAAAAGGAGGTGCGGTGATGCAAAGCCTCTTTGCATGGACGCTGGGATGGCTGCTGACGCTGGGCGGGTGGACTCAAATCGTAGAGTTTCCCGAAGGCTACTACGCCTACTACGAAATTGCCGAGCGGGTGTCGGTCGCGGGGCAACAGGTCGATTGCAGCCCCGATGTGCGTCAGCACATGGCGCTCCTCCGTCTCAAACCACGCACCTGGGAGCAGGCGCGCACTGTTCTGGAATCGACTCTGCCCATCCGCTTCCAACAGCTGGACGAGAACCGCTGGCGTATGGAGCGCGATCCTGTCGTGGCGGCGACGGATCAACGCCTACGCAAGTTGCTGGCGCAACGCATGGAGCAACAGATTCAAGAGACGCAGGCGCGTGTGCAGCGTGCCCTCGCGGGGAAGTTCACAGGACCGCCGTATCCCTCGCAGCCCTCCAGCGAACAGCGCGTGGAGGTCTACTACAACTTCAATGCCGTCGATAAGCCTTATACTGAGTGGCTCGCGTTGCAATTCCACTATGTGCCCGTTCAGCGATGGCGACGCTACTGGGATGCTTGGAACACTCTGAACGAGCAACTGCGCGTACTGATGCAGGAGCGTCCCCTGCCGCCTGCCACCTACCCACGTAAGCTTCAGGAAGAGAACTGGCTGTATTATGCGAATCAGGTCCCGCTTTCTAACTTTGGTATGCCCGACGAAATCATGCGCTGGGCGCGGCAGGCAGCGCGTTGGGAGCCGCGTCTGTGGGCGCGGGTGTTCTTCGAGCATGCTTACTATCCTCCCGACCGCGAACGGCGCGCCAAACTGGCAGTCTACTACGCCAGAGATGTCCTTCGCACCTATCTCGAGATCGAACTCGTGAATCACGTGCTGGCACAGGTCGCCCCGGAGATTCCCCTGCTGGAAGTAATGGAGCAAGGTACTTGGACAAGTTTGCGTACAGTGCGCCTTGATAGCGACCTGAAACGCTACTGGCTGCGCCAGTCCCCTCCACCACGCGCAGCAGGCACGGAAGCGGTTCCGATGCTGATTCGTGTCTCCTGGCACAACCGGTCGCGCAGGGACGCATTGAAAATACAATGCGAGTTCCAAGCCGAAGGACAAGCCTACATCCCTGCCATTAGTGTCACCGTGTATGCTCCCACCTCGCAGACCGATCAGGAGTCGCTTTACCGGAAGGTAGGTCCAAGCCACTTAGAGCAATATCGCCAGCGGCTGGAGAGGCACCGCACATTCGGCGCGCAGATGAGCGCGACTGTTCCCAAGCCTGTCTCGTCCCCGGCGCACTGGTACTTTCTCGAATGGATGCGTGTATGGGCTACAGCGCATGACCAGGAAGTGGCAGCGGAGCTGGTCTATCGTTCCAGCCTGCTCCCGGACTTCAGCGACTTAGGGGAGTTCCAGCGCGCGCTATCAGAAACGCACTACCCCCGGTGGTTTGTGGACAAAGTAGGCGGGGTCTGGACGGTGTGGTATCCCGCCGGTTTTATCGACCGGTTACCACGTCCTGCTCTGCCTGCCATGCGCGAACTTCTTCGGAGCGAAATGGACTACGACGCTTGCCTGCGCTTCTATCAGTCGCTGTCGATGCCGGAGGCGGCGTGGTTTTCGTATAACGATGAGACCGTCGATATGATCCCCCAGTGGCTGGGGGTACGCCTTGAGGGGGCGCAGGTGCACATGTCGCGCCGCGAGTTTAGCCAGATATGGTTCTTGATGCACCTGCTGACGCACTTGCCCGAAGCAGAACGCGCTTCCTTGATTGCAGCTGCGCGAGGTTCAGACCGGCGCGCTGTTTCCCTGCGTTGCGTTCCCCCCGAGTCGCGTGTGGCGTTTACGCGGAGCCTGCGCGCGTGGTTCTCCATGGCGGACGACGATGTCCACATTTTCGATGCGTCCCACCGCCTCTTGTGGCATGATGACACGAGCATCCTTGAACGGATTGAGATACATTACTTCTCCGACTCCTGGTGGGTACGCTGGCGGGAGGGCGCGGAGCGCACGCGGGATCTGTTCGCGACGGAGTATCCACGATTGGCACGCGACTGGTAAAAAGACCGCTGGGGCGGACGAAGCCGCCCCAGCGGGGAGGTGGAAGGAAGGTCGCGTTCAGTTGCGCGTTTCCAGGGGGAAGCCGTGTTCCTGCCAGGCAAGCACGCCGCCCGTGAGGTTATACAGATTGTGATAGCCCTTCGCCATCAGCGCGCTAATCGCGGTGCTGGAGCG
>JAOAFW010000220.1 GCA_026416065.1 Fimbriimonadales bacterium | reverse complement strand
TATTGTAAGAGGTTAACCACCACGCGCTCCGCGCCGCCAGGCACGAGGCTGGTAATCACTTGAAACAGCACGCGTGGGTTTGCCATACTATGCCGAGTTTACCGCGGGGGCTGAATCCTCTTCTGGCAGTTGTCCTGTGCGTTGCCAGTGCGGAATCAACTCCAAGAACGCCCATCCCAAAATCACAGGGAGCGCCTCGCTTCGGCTGAGAAGGGTGTGGAGCGAGTCGTAGGACAACACGCCTATCATTGCGCCGGCGACGCCCACTACGATTGCCCGCGTCAGCGGCGACTTGACCTGTAGAAAGACGACAATCGCACGCACAAAAAACGCTACAAGCACCACCGCCAAAAGCGCCGTGCCCACCCAACCGATGCTCAAGAGACGCTTGAGCCAGGCAAAGTGCATGTGAACTTTTTCCACATAGGTCTGATCGTAGGCGGCGACGCCGCCCGAGATGCGGGAAATTGGAATGTAGAATCCATAAGTCGCTTCCAGCCCTGCGCCGAAGAGTCGCTGGGAGAGCGTGAGCGACTGCATCCGATGCTCCCACGCTTCGCGCTCGTTTACACGGAATAGGTAAGAGGGATCTAGCCTGGGATCTCCCCCGAAAGCGTAGTTGCGCGACCAGCGCTCTATCGTCTCGTTCACAATCCGCGTCGCTGCCTCATTTATAGGCGGGTAAAACATCCCTGCAGAACCGAACAATGCTACCAGCCCCCACACCCACGCTTGCCTGACCAACACCTGAGGCGGCTTCCAGAACAACACAATCGGCAGCATCAGCAACACGCCCGCCCAGAGAATTCGGTTCTTTGTTGCCATAATTGCAAACGCCGCTGCCAGAATGTAGAATACCGCAAGCGCGTTGCGCCAGCCGCGCAGGTAACCGACGGAGTAGAGCGCGAAGAAGAATCCCATCATAAACAGGTACAGCGGGGCAGGGTCGCGAATGCGATAGCCCGCCTCAGTCTCGCCTGCAGCGCGCAACTGGAACAGGATCTTGAAAAAGATGGGCAGGGGCGCAAAGTATTCCCACAATACGCTCCCCATCCCGATTGCCATCACCAAGCCCAGCATTATCAGAAACCGCTTGGCGCGTTGAAAATCACGCAGGAGAATGATAATCGGGAAAATGCCAATCCAGAGCATATGATAGTCAAAGTATCGGAAAATACTGGGACGGGCATAGCCCAACACTACCTCGACTTGATCTGGAGGTAGGTTCTCGAACTGGAATAGGTAGATGTATGCCACATGAGTCATATGGTAGACCCAGTATATCAATAATAGCCCTGTCAGCCAAGAAAGTAGTCGAGGGCGCGCCTCGCGCGGCGTGCGCACGTATTCGTACAGCGCCCGTGCGGACAGAATGCCGAAGAAAAACAGAATGAGCGTGCGCTCACCTGTGCCGCCGCCTGGACCTGCCGCGAAATACATCGCGTTCACGAACAAACTCGCGCCTGCCGTGACGAACACCAATATCCCAAACTCAGGGATGAGCCACACCAGCGGCGCAATGAGCGCCAGAATCACAAACGCAATCGCACGGTTGTCCTGACCCTGCAGAAAGAAGTACACAATCACCAGGTTCGCCAGCACGAGTGCGAGAATCGTGAGCAGCGTCGTCCAACGCTCCTGCGTGAACCCCTCCAGCGGGCGCAGGCTCAGCCCGTGCAACCACTCAATCGGGCGGTTCCACAAGTCCGTAAAACGCCCCTGCCGTTCGCGTCGCGCTTGGATAGCCATGCGATTGCCTCGGTCTTAATTATGGCACATTTCCGCGCCAACTTGCGCCTGTGGTACAATTACGGTGTGGGCGCTTCCAAAGGTATGGAATGCTCCGAAGGGAGGCAGAGATGATACGGCAGGGACTGTTGTGGGCGACCTTAATTGGGCTTTGCGTGGGAATTCACGCGCAGCAAACGGCGCAGCTTGACTTCTTCGCCGATGCGGGCGGCTTCGAGAACGACTACAACAAGGATGGGCGCGAAGATTTCGCAGCTGACTTCGTGGAAGGCGGCGTGCAGTGGGCGCACATCGCGCGTAGCCTCGATAACACCATCAAATATGCGGGCGCTGCCAGCCAGCGCATTCAGTTGCAGCGCAGCAGCGGCGGGGCAGGGCGATATGTGCTTTTTGAAAGTGTGAACTTCAACGCTCACCTCAAGCCCGAAGTGGGCGAGGCGCTGCTGGTGCGCGTGGCAATCCGAGCGCAGGGGTTTCGCGGGGCTGACTACGAAGTATACGCGTGGAGCGG